>CACXGE010000001.1 GCA_902767135.1 uncultured Lachnospiraceae bacterium
ATAGTATTCCTCACTACATAATTTTTCAAAATTTTCTACACCTACAGGTAATGGTTTACACATTTCAATTTCCTCCAATCCCGAATTCCATTCGTATCTGTTCAGAACTACTTTTTCATTCACTTTTTCTTTTGCCTTTTTCCCATATATTTACCTCATGATACTATCATATTTGTTATTTTTCCGCAACGTCTCCCCAAAAACGTTTGTGAATAGTTTTGTTGATTAACATGAAATTAGTTAACAAAAAAGCAAGCGGTTTTGATTTTGTCAAAATCCACTTGCTTTTTCTTATTCTTACTTTATTTTTTCTTATCCATATAAAACGACTCGCTTGATGTAGCCTTCATAAAATTCTGGTAATATTTGCTGGCAGATTCTTTGCTTTTCCTGCGCATCTTAATCTCCTTGCGCTCCCTGCTCATGGCAATCTCAAAAGTTTTTCGATTCCTCTGTTCCATAGCTTCAATCTCCATGGCAAGGCCTGTGATATCTTTGATATTCTCTTGCATAGACTGAATCTCCTGAGCTAGCTGTTGTTTGTTATCCGCCATGTAACCCTTTATTTTTTCAAAGGTGACTACAAAACCATCATCCATTTTTTTGATATCATCTAAATAGATTTTCTTTTCTTCTATCATCATATCAAAAGCTTCAAAATCAACTCTAGGCTGCTCCAGAAGTGTCATCTGTCTACCCGTCAGTTCCTTGATATGTTCCAATGCTGTTTTTTTCTTTTTTAACGCATCCACAAGAATACGTACATATTCCTTTTTGTTCTCCAAGTGTTTCCCTACTTTCCTTTCGCCTGTTTTAACACTTCCATCCAGGTCTCACGCATTCCACGGATTTGTTCCTTTGCCATCCCAAGAAATTCTTTATCTTTTTTCACATTGGCCATAATCAATAATTCCTGAATATAATTATACACTCTCTCAAAATCCTCAGATACCGGATACTTTTTATCCAACATAGCGATTAATTCACCAATAATCCTCTGTGCTTTCTTGATATTTGTATTTGCATCCTCATAGTTATTCTCATCAATTGCCACTTCTGCAATATTGCAAAAGCGAATAGCTCCATCGTAGAGCATGGTAACTATATTTTCCTTGGATGCTGTCTGTTGCTGTCCTTTTCTATAAATATCTGCTGCATTTACTGCCATCTATTTACCCTCCTGCTTTTCTTATAAATGTTTTTTGCTTGTGTTTCGCAAAGGAAAAGTGCGTTTTTATCTTTTTGTAGAATGCACATTGTCACACGGTCTCAGCAATAAATGCTGAGACCTGTACTAAATAAATACCTTATCCCTTATTTTTTATGAACCTAAGAAGGATGACAAGTAACTTTGCTGTTCCTGCATCTTCTGCATAGCAACTTCCATGGCTGTAAACTGCTTATAATACTTGTCTTCTAGCTTTGTCACTTTTGTCTCGTCGTTCTTAATCTGTTTATTCAAAGTTACCAGCTGATTCTTCATGTAAGTGTCATTGTAAAAAGTTAAGGCACTACTCATGCTGGTCTTCTTCATCTTATCCTGTAAACCAGAATAAAGGTTTTCGAAGATACCACTTAATACATTCATAACCGCATCCGGGTCTTCCTCTAAAGCAGCCTTTAATTTATTGGTTTCTGCAGAGTAGGTGTCATCATCCGCATCTCCCTTGATATGCAGCTTACCTTTTTCTGTGTAGTCAGAAGAGGTGACAATACCAAAGCTTGATAAGGAATACTTCTTTCCATTGTATTCATAGTTCGTCAACAGTGAATTTCTCATGGTAGAGGTAATTCCCGATACTGTATCATCTCGACGAAGAAGGGAATCCTTAATCTTCTTTTCCCATTTTTCCACCTCGTCTTCTGACATGGCATCCTTTTGTTCATCTGTCAAAGGATCATATCCCTTGGCTGAGTCCGCCGTATACAGCTTATTTAATTCCTCTAAAATTTCATTGTACTCTTTTACAAAGTCTTTTATGGTGTTATACACAGAATCCACATCATTGGTGATGGTAAAGCTGATGAACTCACCTGGTGCTGTGGTGCCTGTAAATGTCAAGGACACTCCGTTGATAGTTGTTTCATTGGTGTTTGACCTATACTCCACGTCATTTAGGGTAAAGACCGCATCCTGACCATTGATTTTAGTAGCATAAGGTCCAGTATATCCTGTGCCATTTGCAAGCACAGCCTTTGCATCTTTTGCCTTGGCAATTACATACGCCTTTGCTTCCTCTACTACTCCATCGTTTCCGTTAGCACCATTTAACTTGTTATTATTAATGTCATCAATCTCCGCCTGCTTTGCGTCAATCTCGCCCTGTTTTGCATCAATCTCGTCCTGTTTTGCATCAATGTCTGCCTGATTCATTTCCTTGGCCTTGATTCTTTGATATCCCTGTAGGTCAGCAGCTCCAGTCGCTGCTTTTTCCGCATCACTCATGGCATTCCACTCGTCATTTATTACCCAAAATTTATCTGCGTGGTCCTCCACATACTGATATACCACATCATCATCGTCCAAATCTAATGCCTTCAAGTCATCTAACTCAGTTTGTAAAGCTGCCTTATCATCATTTAAAGTAGAGATTTCCTCTTCCTTACTCTTAATCTGTTCCTTATAGCTTTCTGTCAGAGATGTAATCTTTGCTTCATAGGCTGCATTTAATTCACTATTTCCTATGATGTTGGCAAAGATTTCATCATCTGTGGTGGTTCCGTCTACTGTGGCTGCCCACTTCTTGTATTCTTTCTCCTCTGCTGCTGACAGGTCCTTTGTTGCCAGACCCAGTTTTTGCAGCGCATCCCTTCCATTAGCATCCGATGCTACCAGGGAAAAATCGTTCTCTTCCCCTGACTTTTTAGAACTGATATAAAAACGTTTCTGTGTGGCATCAAAGCTGGCATTTACACCTACTTCCTTTAACTCAGTCAGTACGTCAGAAATTTTCATATCACCCTTCAGTGTGACATCCTTTGTCTTGTCTCCTACTTTGATGGATATAGTGGAACCGTCTGTAATTCCCATTTCTTTTACCGTAGTACTTGTGGTAACTGTCCCCTGGTCTGCTGTCTTTATCTGGGCACCAGTCAAATATCCGGATTTTGCCAACTTATCAATCGTTAGATTCTGAGATCCAAGTGGTGCGGAAGCATTTCCTTTTACCGTTACCTTGGAGGTATCACTGCAGGTAGCTTTCTTGGTTCCATAGGTTGACTGTAATCTCATCTTCGATACAGTTCCTGTTGTAAATTTATATAACTTGGTATTTAACTCTTTCCAGATTTCCTGTTTCCACTCTAATTTTGTTTTTTCATCCGTTTTCTTTTTATTCTTAGTTTTCTGGGCTTCTACTAAACTTTCAATAATGGCTTCGGTATCAAGTCCTGACACCATACCAGTCATTCTAATTGCCATATCTGTTTCCTCCTGTTCTTCTTCCCTAATTTTCTCTTCTCTATTTTTTCGTAACAGTGGCTAAACTATTACTCTCTTTCTTCATAACAGTTTCCTTTTACACCGTTACCACGAAACTATCCTCTCTCATCAATCAAGAGACCATTCACTTCCAACAATTTTTTCAACATATCGATAGATTCTTCTGGTGGAATTTCTTTAATTACCTCATCGGTCTCATCATCCACGATTTTTATGGATACTCTGTTTACATCTTCATGGTACTTCATATGAAGAGATGTACGATTCATCTTTAGAGCCTCATTGGTAGCGTCTACCGCCTCCTTCATCAGCTTTCCTGCAACTTCTTCTCTCTTTTCTTTGCTCTGTTCTACTGCTTTTGAAGTATCTCTTTTTGTTTCTAAATTTGATTCCTTTACTACGACCTTTTTCGTTTCTTTCTTCACCTGTCTTGCTGCATTTTCTACATTGACAGGATTTATGTGTAGTTCACTGATTTCGCTCATAGTTGCACCTCCATGTAGTGTATCCCTAAATGATTCCTTTCCTGCTTTCGCTTTCCTACGGTCAGCACGTCAAATATGGAGACCTGTCTGAACTGTTAACACAGTCCCCCTCCATTTCGTTATGTTTATATCGGCATATCTTATAAAATAGTTTACATAAAAATCAAAATCCTTTTAATTTTTCTAGTACGGAACTATCTGAAATTGCCTTTTCATTTTCTTCTTTTATCTGACTGAAAATCTCTTTCCGGTAAATTGGTACAGACTTTGGTGCCTCAATTCCAATTTTCACCTGATCCCCTTTTACCTCTAAAATCTTGATTTCTACTTCGTTATTTACTACAATTGCATCCCCGGGTTTTCTTGAAAAAACTAACATTGACACATCCTCCTATTTTTCCCTGATTTTTTTACTGAACTGTTACTTTCTGTCCTGCAATATTTTGTAAATAGGTTGACGTACCTGATAATCACCCTCCACAATAATCTGCACAGCTTTCTTATTTTTCGTGTTGATTACAACCGGTGCTTTCATATTCACTGACATATCTTCAATATTCTCTGGAATTCTCATAACCAGAACCACTGCCAAATCTTCCAGCGAGTCATACTCTCCAAGTCTTGCCATCAAGTCATCTTTCACCATTGGATTATATTCATCCACAATACAGATTGGGTCTATAATTGGAAATGCCATAGAGCCGTCTTCTAAGGACTGAAGCCACCTGATATTGCTCTGCTCCTTTTCACTGTTGTATATCAAAGTAAACTTTGTCAGCTCCGGGAAGCCAATCATCCCCCTTTCAAAGGTAATTACCTTCTCATCCTCTATCTCTATTTTTCCAAATAACCTTGTATCTACTGCTACCATAAAAAATCTCCTCCTGGTTTTCTTTCATATCTGTTCAGTACCTTCCAGATACGAAGCAAAAATCCATTAAAAATTGCTTTGCAATGGAATTTTCACTTGCAAAACTCGGGGTTTCTTACGAAAACCCTCGCAGAATAGTGAATGCTGAACAATTATCTTATTTCCTAACTATCGTTGTATTATATCGGTAGTAGAAAAAATTATCCCAAGAGGAGATTTGTCTATTTTAATTTTATTTTTTTGTATACTTTTTTTAATAAAACGCTTGCCACGATGACTGATATAATTTCTGCAATTGGGAATGCAGTCCACAAAATCCATGTGCCAACACTTCCGTTTATTACCAACTTTGAAAATACATAGGCAACAGGAATGACAAACAAAAACTGCCTGCATATGCTCATGTTTATACAGCTTTTTTTAATTCATATTTTTCCTTAAACAGCTTATTCGTTCTGTAAATCAAGCAGACCACAACTACTACCAGTGCCAGCACTGCAATCAATCCCGGAAGGAATCCAGTTCCTAGGAAAGACTTTCTAAACTTGTATCCTGTAATAGCATTTACCAGCAAAGCACCTAATAAAATCAATAGAATACCCGCAAAATACATTAAGGTTTCTACCCATGGTGTATCCGAAAAGAATGTTTCATCTAACCATACAATAAAAAAAATAGTGGAAATCACTATTTATATTGAAATAGCCTTTGCCAAATCAGTATCCATATTATATCTTGCATCCTTAATAGAAACCACACATCCTCCCTTAAGATGAGATATAACCGTAATCGGTTCTCCACTATAGCATCCTAAGGAAAACAGAAAGGATTTCAATTCTTCATCTTCTGCCATAATATCTTTTACAATATATTTTCTCATTAAAATAATGTAATGCCCACAAGCAGTACAACACTCTTCCATATGGAATCCAACTCAACTCCCATGGAAACTGCCTCCTCTCCCATATAGCAAAGGTCCGCTTCCTCCAGGTTATCGTAAGGACTGCTTTCAATTACTTCTTTTACCTCTCCCTCCTGCACACAAAAGGAAATTCCATCTACCACAGTTCTTCCACGAAATAACTTGGTGAAATTACTTACTTCCATACATGTACTCATACACAGCCTCCTTTTCGTTGATAAGGCCATGTTATAGCCTCCCCTAAGGGACGAGTCAAGAGTTTACAAAAATAATTTTTCACAGCTCATGCCTAAATACTCTCAACCTATGTAATTGCTCAACTAATACTTTTCTGAGCTTTATTTGACTTTGGAGCAATTCAATACTTTCTCATATTAATTTTGTTACTCCATGAAAAAGAATCCCCAGAACAGTTTTTCTTCTATTCGGGGGATTCTCTATGTATCTTTTCAATGTTTTACTTACGATATTTTTCTAATTGTTGTACCAACGCCTGCATGTTTTCCAGTAATTCTTTTGCACGCTCTGCCTCTGTCTGATTCTGGAGACTTCGCACTTCCACTTCTTTTGCACTTTCAGAAACAGATGCACTACTATCTGACAGCTGGTTAATATTTTCTATAATAGTATCATTGGAACGCACCAGATTACCGATTTTTTCATTGATATTCTCCACTCGATGCGTTAGTGTAGTAATGTGATTCTGTACTTCACTAAATCCATCAGATGCATCTGCCACTTTCTCATTTTGTGATTCCATTCCTTCAATGGATTGTTTTACAATATCCGTTGCCACCTGGGCATTTTGGTTTAATTCTTCTACAATATTTGCAATCTGCTCTGTGGACTGTCTGGTTTCTTCTGCCAAATCACGAATCTGATTTGCAACCACTGCAAAACCTCTTCCTGCTTCTCCGGCTCGCGCACTTTCAATAGAAGCATTTAACGCCAGTAAATTTGTCTGACTGGAAATCGTAAAGATAACTTCTGTAATCTGATGTACTTCTTTCGCTTTTTTCTGCAAATCTTCCATAGACTCAGCTACGCGGCTGTTCGTCTCATTAATGGAATCCGCATCCTTTCGTATAGAGGAAATTACATTCATATTCTCTTCTAGTAATTTTGAAGACATGGTAGCTGCTTCCACCATAATCTTTGCATTCTCTGCCGCATCCTCAATATCCTCATTGATTCTTTGAGTCATCTGACCCTGTTCCTGCACGCTATCCACCGTATCCTGGGTCTTTCCTGTAATGTCCTCGATGGAATCGTGTACCATACTTGCATCTGTTTTCAGATGTTCCACCAGCTCATAGGTTTCTACCACTGCCTTCTGTACCTTTTCAGAGATTTCTAAAATCTCCTGCATCATGTTTTCCTGAGTCTTTTGTTCATCCTGCACAGAGCCAAGCATATCTCCCGTAAATACAGCCGATAACTTTGCAATGGTATGAATTACAATAATAATCTCCAAATGAACGATAATACTAATCAGCGAAATACTGTCCCCGCCTAACAATTGACCACTGACTGCCCATGCTACAGTCCTAATCAAGGTAGTCACTATAATCAGCCAAAATAAAATACGTTCATATTTTTTATCATGATATAAAATAGTAGCAATCACCAATGGATAAATATAAAAGCTAACCATAACACCAGTACCAAGTACCATCAAATAACTCCAACCAACCACAAAGCTAATCATCATGAAATACTTTAGCTTTTCACTTGTTTTGTCTTTGATATAGCAAACCCAGTTTACAGCGACTCCCACTATCAAGATAAACATAGGAACAAGTCCAAGCTTTCCAAAGGCTGTCTTATATGCAAAGGTTTGTATTACCAAAGCAAAGATTAATAATAACTCGATAAACGTCAGGCCGATAATCGTGGTCTTATTCACCTTAGCCACCTGATTTCCCTTATTGCTGTACTTTCGCTCCCCATGTTGTAACACTTTGTTCTCTTCCATGTTCATTCCCCCATGATTCTTATGCAAAATTTTCCAAGTCATATCCTTTCCTCATGTCCCATGACGCGGCTAACCTTCACCTTTCTTTTGAGGGTAGGTATATTTTATTGGTACTTTTATCTACTAACAGTGTCTATTATAACATATTTTTCAGAAAATGTACACAATTTTTTTGTGTGAGTATAACTTTTTTAACAGTTCAGCCATATGCTAATCTGTTACGAAATCGGGCAATGCTTACGCATGCAAAATTGCCCGATTTTTGTTAAATGCACTTTTTTGCACGGTCAGCGCAGTGAATGCGCAGACCTGCCTAAACTGTTTCAAAACCTTGTTTGAAAGTTTATAAAAACAAAAGAGTGTTTATTGACATATAAAAATCCATTTGCTATCATCTTATAGTTATATGTATGTATATATATGCTAGTTTGTAACTATTCAGAGCCATGCAAAACAGACAACATATTTTGCTTGCAAAGAATATTTTGGACTGTTTTATGCATGGGGTTCTGAATAGCTACGCTAGTTTTATATCTACAAAATTCACCCATAAGAAAGGAACACACTATGAAGAACACAATTAAAAAGAAAATTATGACACTTGCTGTAGCTCCTATGTTGCTAGGACTTGTTGGATGCGGAATCTCACAGAAGCCTGCAGCAGACACCAACAGCTCACAGACAGAAAAAATTGATGCAATAGAACAGAATACTCTGTCAGATACAGAACAGACGGATAAAAATAATACAATAGAACAGAATACTCTGTCAGATACAGAACAGA
>CACXGE010000002.1 GCA_902767135.1 uncultured Lachnospiraceae bacterium
GGGCTGAATCTGTATGCTTATTGCAGGAATCTGCCAGTGGGGTATGAGGATCCGAGTGGACATTGGCGAACAATTTGTGATAAAAAATATAATCGTCTAAAAAAAGAACATGAAGGTGTAGATGTTGATTCTTTGGACCCAAAAGCTAAAAGGCAATATGAGAAAGAAGAAGCACAAATGCGCCGCTACGAAAGAGCGAAGGAAAAGAAACAAAAGAAGCGTTCGGAAGTGCAGCGTAAACGCTGGAAACAATATACAGGACAAGATCCAACAGGCGAAATACATCATGGTTTACCAGAGGAATTTGCAGAATGGTTCAATGATGACCTACGAAGATTAGACGTAAATAGTGGAGAGTTTTATTATGATTTGCCTGCTGATGTGCATAGGTATAAAGATGGAAATGGAATTCACACTAATAATAGTCCATTAGGGAAAGACTGGAATAAAGTCTGGGCTGAATTTATTGAGGATAATCCAGAGGCTACGAGGGCACAAGTATTGGCAAAGCTAGCTGAAATGGAGAAAAAGGCTGGAATTGGTAAATATAAAGCAAAAAAGAAAAAATAGAGAGGTAAATATATGAAATTTTATTATGTAAGAACGGAAGAAAAATATGCAAAAGCATATTTTGTATCCTTTGAAAGAGATTGCAGTATTTGTGATGAATGTGATGAGGTATATGCAATTACAAGAAAGGGATTGTATCATACTCGTTTAAAAGGAAAAAAACAAGGAGATTTTTATCGTGCACCGGGATGTTATATTGGAAATTCAAAATTTCGAAATATGTTGAAAGAATATAGAATTACAGGTTACGATATTTGTGATGTAGTTGTGGATAAATGGGAGGATCAGAGAAATAATCTTATTGATATTGATGCTTCAGATTTAAAGGAAATTGTGATTAAAGGTAAAAGCGGTTGGTATATGGATAAAGATGGGAATGATATTAAAAGATGTCAAAAATGCGGGCATGTTGATTTCTATGTTAAAGGAGAGTTGCATGGGATTAGTGTTCCAGAAGACACATGGGATGGTTCGGATATATTTAGTTGCTCAAACTGGCATGGAGTTATGCTTTGCACGGAACGTCTCAAGGAGGCATGCGAAAAAGAAAAGATAAAGAATATTAGATTTATCCCATTAGATGAATTTACCTTCGCGTAGGAGGAAAAATGCAAAAAAAAATTATCTCATTAAAAAGAAATGCCATTTTGTGTGAACTGCTAGATGGAATCGCTCCGAAATCTTTGACATCAAGTAAAATCGGAGGAAAACCTTATTTGCCAAAACAGGAAGAATGGTCTTGTGTGAATAATGGTGAAACATCTTTTCCATTATCATTTGTAGCTCAGATCAATTTAGAAGAAGTGGCAGAACATGACAAGGAGCATGTTTTGCCATCTAAGGGAATGTTATATTTTTTTTATGATTATATTGAGGAATCAATGGGATGTTATCCAAAGGATAAAAATCATTTTAACGTGTTGTATTATGAAGGGGATATATCAGAATTAGAAGAAAAAGAGTATCCGAAAGAATTGGAGGAAGAATTTCGTATTCCAGAATATTCTATTAGATTCTCAACACAATATGAAGTTCCTATGTGCGAAGAATTTAATGAAATAACAGGAGAAAAAATACATTATGATGATTACAATTATGCAGTAGAAAGTGTGGGATTAGACCATAACCATGATCAGGAAATATTTAAGTTATTAGGATATGCTGATTTGTGTCAAGGTAGTATGTTGGTAGAATGTGAAATGGTATGTGCTGGTATAAGCTGTGGCAATTTTGACTATATACCTTTGAGGGAAAAATATAAAGATAAAGCATCAGATTGGGTACTTCTATTTCAAGTAGACACCATTTCAAATTCGGATTTTGAATTGATGATTGGAGACACTGGAAGATTGTATTATTATATTCGAAAAGAGGATTTGAAGAATAAACGATTTGATAGGTGTTGGTTTATGACACAGAGTTTATAAAAAGGCTAGTTAGTTCAAGAAAAATCCTAGGTGTTTCATGTGATAAGCACCTTGGATTTAGAAGTTTTATAGTCATGAGTTACAAGAAATGGCGAGAGTTAGGATAAGCATACGTTCGTGTATGATCTTTGCGGCAACATCATCAAAGAGATTGGTGCCAAAGGCTATGAACTAGGAGATACCAACGAGAGCCGGGTAGGGACGTTATTTATCTATAACTTAGCAGGCTGGATGCTAGAAAAGAGAGAGCCGTTAAACATCAGCGAAAGCGGTGAAGCCTCCTACCGCCTGACTACCTATGAATATGACAAAAACGGAAATCTGACAAAAGAAAAACGTTTCTTAGAGTACCAGACGGAA
>CACXGE010000003.1 GCA_902767135.1 uncultured Lachnospiraceae bacterium
GATGTCATCTTTCCGATACTGACATCAGGCTTTTCCTGCATCTTTTCTTTCTGTTTTACCTGTCGCGTCGCCACTTACAAGAATGCTATGGCCCTAATCTTGGTGTTTATACTCTGCCGTGGCAAATGTACATTATTTTCTACACTTTTTACCGTGATCTATATCCTGCATAGCAGGGCTCCAGGCTCATGCAGCATCTTGAAGTCGCTCTTCTCAAATGTAGTAGAATCGTAGTAGAAATCCTTGCGTCTGCCGTGATCTGCCCTGTTTTGCTGCGCAGAAAAGGGTGGGTTTGCAATACTCCCTTGCTTACTACACAGCCCCTTTCTACAAATAATTAGTCTTTTTATTTCTATCATTTCCCACAAATTAAATTGATCCTTCACCCGAAAGTGAAGGACCCCAGTAAAACTGATTACGCGGATGCTTTCTTTAACAACTCCGATTTAATGTTTCCTAAAGCCTGTTCTATGTCACTAATTGAGGTTCGAAGTTCGTTTGCTTCCCTCTTTAATGCAGTAATTATACTTATTGCAGAAGACGAGTATTCTTCTATCTCCTTATTCACATCATAATCATTAGGAAGTTGACTTTTTACTTCGGTTATCTTCTCATCCATTGCTTTGATTTCTTTTCTCTTGAAAAAGCCTAATTGCTTCCTCTGCTTTTCCAATTCAGAAATTTGGTCGTTAAGTTCTTTTCTCTTTATCTGCAATGGCGTAAGGTGATTCTCTCGATCATTTTCTGCCTGTATTATTTCTCTTTCTTTTTCTGTCAAACCAGCTTCGAGCATCTTCTTTCTTGTTTCAAGTTCTTGAACCTTTTGATTATACGTCACACGTTCTTCCGGGTTATTTATTAAATAATCTTCAATTGTTTCCTTATTTTTGCGAGCCTCTAACACCAATAATTCTTTTTTCATTTCTTCAATGGTCTTATCGCAACTGATCAAGAGCCCTTCATATCTTTCTTTTTGCATACTACAACCCATTCTATGCACTTTTCTCATATCTTCATTGCGATACTCTGCACTAACGAATGATGTATCCCCACCATACTTGAATATTTTATCCAAGTCATCCATATGTTTAATTCCCCTATTAAGCTCATTTATTTTAATAGGAAATACAGAATGAATATATGCTTCTATCTTGGATATTATCTCTTTCTTTTTTGAAATCTCTGTAATCATATTTATTGAATCAATTGCTCTCTTAAAAGAGTTTTCGATTGCGGTAATATCCAATAGCCTATCAGTATAATGTTGTTGCCCAAGAACAGATAACCCTTGAATAATAATCATTTCTGGATCATTTGAAACCAATAGCAACGCGTCCGTAGCATGTTTCTGGGCCTCTTCATATTTCTTATCCTGAAAAGCTGCCCTTGCTAAAGTCACCGTATTGGCATACTGACTTGAAGTATCTACTTTGACTGTTCCGGAAACCTCGACAACCCCTTCTATCATCAATTTTCTAGCTTCTTCTAGCGTATATTTGCATCCGCAAAACTGGCAAACAAACAAACCGTCTTTCTTTACTAAATCTGTACTACCACACATCTCGCAAGTTATTTTTTTCATGTAGTTACCTCCTCAAAGTCTATTATACCTTCTCTGAAAAACCGGTTGTTCTCAATACTTATTATATCAAACTCTCTGAGATATGTATAAAAAGTGAAAAACTGTCTTTAACACTCAATCCGGTTCTATATCTTGCGCAGTCAGTTTTTACAACATATACAACATCTTGTGCTCATTTTCCTCAAACGTAGTAAAACAGTAGTAGGAATTCCCCCGCTTGGCACGATTTGCCCCGATTTGCCCCACAAAAGCCGTCCCGCCGAGCGGAAGAATCAGCTGCCGTGGCAAACAAACAAAACTTTTATCATTTTAAAAATCCTTCCTGTAAGGGCACGATTTGCCGCACAATGCCGCACTTTGCGCAGGGCTCTGCGCGAGCACATTCTGCCAAAAAATCGGGCAAAAATCCGGAAATGCGGCAAATCGAGGCAAATCGAGGACATCATTCGTAGTAAAAACGTAGTAGAAACAGGGGTGTTTTACTACTGGTGCCCTTGCGTGACTTTAGGCGACCTGGGGTGTACCTTGGCTATAC
>CACXGE010000004.1 GCA_902767135.1 uncultured Lachnospiraceae bacterium
GATGCACACAAATCAGAGATTTGGCGCAGGTACGAACCTTACAGTAAATGTAAGGTTCTGATTGAAGAGAGTGAATACATAGAAAAATTATATAAAAAAGCAAAGAAAAGATGCAGGATACAGGGGGGCAAAAATTATGAATATGAGAAAAAAAGCATTATTCATATTAGGTATATGCATGATTTATATGAGTGGATGTGGAGAAGAACCCAAGGAAAAGGTAAATTTGTCGGTGTGGACTGCCAAGGAGGATTTGCAGGTAGTACGAGAAATGGTAGGGCAGTTTACAGAGGATTATCAAGATCAGATAGACTTAGAAATCACAGTACAGCTTGAGGATGTGACGGGAATTAAGGCTATGGTAATTGACAAGCTCGACAGTGCAGCAGATGTCTATAGTTTTCCCGATGATCAGTTTCGTGATTTATATGAAAATCAGGCATTGGCAACAGTATCTGAGGACAAGGAAAAAATTATGGAAAGCTGTGGCGGCAGGGAGAGTGGAATTGTGGAAAAGGTTCTAAAGGAAGATGAACTTTACGCATATCCTTGTACGAATAGCAATGGGTATTTTATGTATTACAATTCAAAATACTTTACAGAAGATGATGTGAAAGATTTAGATACTATGCTAAGTATAGCAGAAAAAAACAAGAAGTATATTGCAATGGACTGGACAGGAGGCTGGTATACGTATTCATTCTTTAAGGCTGCAGGGCTGGATGTTCATTTATCGGAAGATGGAAGTCACAATGTATGCAATTTTAACTCCATTACAGAAGAAATCACAGGCCGCGACGTAGCAGAGGCTATGCTGAAAATCGCATCCAGCAAAGGATTTGAGAATATGACAAATGACTGTGCCCTGGAAGATATTAAATCGGGAGACGTCATTGCCTATGTTAGTGGAACCTGGAATGCAACGAATTATGAGAATATATGGGGGCAATATTATTCGGCGGCAAAACTACCACAGTATACAGTGAAAGGGAAAAAACTTCAGATGTACAGTGTGGCAGGGTATAAATATATGGGAGTGAATCCCCAGAGTAAACATTTAGACTGGGCACAGAAATTGGCGGCTTATCTGACAAACTATGAAAATCAGATTTTAAGATACAGAAAAGTAGGAGAGTGTCCGGCAGACATCCATGCGGCAGAAAGTGAAGTGGTTCAAAAATCTAAGGCAGTGTCTGCTTTGTATCAACAGTCAAAGTATGCCCAAAGCCTGGAGATTGGAGATAACTACTGGAATCCCATGTCTATGTTTGGTATTTATATGGCGGCAAGGAATCCGGATTATAAAAAATTGCAAACGTTATTAGATTACGTGGTAGAGGAAATTGAAGAATAGTATGGGGGAGGTTTATGAGAAAAGAGATCAAAAAACTCATTTATGTCGTAGGCATAATCTGCCTGGTGAATTTGTGTTTTGTAGGGTACATGATTTATCATTTATACCAGTCGGGAAAAAAGTATGATCTGATTTTAAATCAAGGAGTACAAAAAGAGGAACTGGTATATAAACTAGGAGAAAATATGTATCGTATGCAGTCTATGATGTTAGCCTATGTGTTGTCAGATGACAATGATGTGATGATACGATATGAAAAAATTCTGGATGAAATTGATGAAAAAAATGTCAAAGATTTTAAGACATTAGAAGAACTTATGGTAACGGTAAAAGAAAAAGATATGTATCACGATTTATATTCTGGGTATGTTACTTATCAGGGACAAAGAGAGATGATTGAGTTGCTGGTGGAACAACATTCCAGAGAAACAGCCAAGTATTATGTGAATGCAGTGATGCAAAAACACCTAGAAAAAATGGATGCGGATATGAAACAGATAGGTGACTACGTAGACGGGAAAATTGGTGATTCCAAGTCCAGTTTCTATAAACATCAGTTTGTGACAAAGGTAATTCTTGAAATTATTGCTGTGATTAGTATGATGGGATTGGTGGTGTTGTTCTTATTTTTAATCAAATTTTCAAGGAGTATTGTAGATACCTTTACATTAGAACAGGCATACCACAGAGAACATGTTATTCGTATGCAGCGCAAGACCATTGAAAATATGGCAGAGCTTGTGGAAAGCCGAGATGGAGAGACAGGAACCCATATAAAAAATACTGCAAAATATGTAAAAATGATAGCGAAAACTATGGCAAAGCAGGAAAAATATGCAAAGATTCTGAATGAGGAATACATTGAACTGCTTGCCAGATTTGCTCCTTTGCATGATGTGGGAAAAATTACAGTTCCTGACAGTATACTATTAAAACCGGGAAAATTAACAGATGAGGAATTTAAAATTATGCAGTCCCATACAGTAAATGGTGGAAATATTATCATACAAATCCTGACGGACATTGAATGTGAAGAAAATGTTATGCTTGCCAGGGACATTGCATTGTGTCACCACGAGAAATGGAATGGTACTGGGTATCCGTCCGGATTAGCAGGAGAAGAAATTCCGTTGTGTGCCAGAATTATGGCAGTGGCGGATGTATTTGATGCACTGATATCCAAGCGTTGTTATAAAAAATCTATGTCGATTGATGAGGCTTTTGGTATTATAGAGAAAGACATGGGAAGTCATTTTGATCCGGATGTGGTAGAAACGTTCCTTGGGTTAAGGGAAGAAATAGAAAATTATATTGACCGATAGGTAGGTATGAAAGGAATCATATGGAGTGTATTAAAGGAAAGGGAGTTGCCCGTGGCATTGTCATGGGCAAACTTTTATTTAGTCAAAGAGATCGAACAAATATTTCCAAACAGAAAGTGGAAATTCCCAAAGAAGAATACGAGCGGTACCATAGGGCAAAAGAGAAAGCAAAGAGTCAATTGGAGGTTTTATATGAGAAAGCCTTAAAAGAGGTAGGAGAGTCAGCTGCACAAATCTTTGTGATTCATCAGACGTTACTTGAGGATGTTGAGTATGAAAGTCATGTGAAACAAATGATTCTAGAGCAGGGGTACAATGCAGAATATGCAGTGAATGCTACCTCCGAGCTGTTTCAAGATATGTTTCGCAATTTAGAAGACGAGTATATCAAGGAACGTTTTTCGGATGTGGAGGATATTTCGAAACGGTTGTTGGATATCCTATTTGAAACAAAAACAGAACTGTCAGGTGAGAGGGAACCAGTGATTATCTGTGGGGATGACTTTGCTCCATCGGAAACCATACAAATGGACAAAAACAAAATTTTGGCCATATGTACAAGGCAGGGGTCAGCAAGTTCACATACTGCAATTCTGGCAAAAACC
Organism: uncultured Lachnospiraceae bacterium; assembly: GCA_902767135.1. GTDB lineage: Bacteria > Bacillota > Clostridia > Lachnospirales > Lachnospiraceae > RUG11237. The sequence goes on from CACXGE010000004.1 coordinate 3,282, forward strand.
ATGAACCTGCCGGCAGTTGTTGCCTGCGGGGAAGCCTTAGAAAAATTCTATGATGGCAAAGTTGCCATTGTAGATGGATATGATGGGATAATTTATATTGACCCAGACGAAGAAACAGTGAAACAATTGCGCATGAAGCGTGATGATGCCCTGAAAAGAAAGATTCATCTACAGGATTTAAAGGGAAAAGAAAGTGTGACAAAAAATGGTCAAAAGGTATGGGTATGTGCGAATGTAGGTGGTTTGAATGATATTTCAAGAGTAAAGGAAAATGATGGGGAAGGAATTGGGCTGTTTCGAAGTGAGGTTTTGTATTTGGAGTCTTCAGATTATCCAAAGGAAGAGGAACAGTTTCTGTGCTATAAGAAAATTTTGCAGGAAATGGGGGAAAAGAAAGTAATTATTCGTACCATGGATATTGGAGCAGACAAAAAAATTGATTACTTTCATTTGGAGAAAGAAGAAAATCCAGCCCTTGGTCTTAGAGCAATCCGTTTGTGTTTAGAACGACCGGAAATATTTAAAACCCAGTTAAGGGCGTTGTACAGAGCATCGGTGTATGGAAAACTTGGTATTATGTTTCCTATGATAACTTCCGTGGAAGAGGTACAGGAGATCAAAGAGCAGATAGATAGGGTGCAACAGGAGCTATCAGAGGAACATATCCAGTTTGATAAAGGGGTAGAACTGGGAATTATGATAGAGACACCGGCTGCCGCCATGATTAGTGATTTACTGGCAGAGGAAGTGGATTTCTTCAGTATAGGAAGTAATGACTTAACCCAGTATGCTTTGGCGGTAGACAGACAGAATCAGAAATTGGAAAGGTACTGTAATCCTCATCATTTGGGAGTGTTGCGTATGATAGAGATGGTGGTAATAAATGCTCACAGCAGGGGAAAGTGGGCTGGTATCTGTGGAGAACTGGCAGGGGATTTGACGTTGACAGAATATTTTGTCCGTCTGCAAATAGACGAATTGTCCGTGGTGCCATCCATGATATTGCCTTTAAGAGAAAAAATACGAAGTTTATAAGGGGGGGATTGTAACCCTTTGTTGCAATTTCTAAAAAAGTAGTGTATCATGGGAAACGTCAAGATGGATAAGAAAAAAGGCGTGATTAACGTAACTGTTCCATGGTAAGTGTGAACAGTTGCTGACCCAATAGAAAGTGACAGGAAGGATGATGATTATGGAAAAGCATACAATGATGGAGCTTGGTACAGTACTTGACAAGGAGTTTGACCATTTGGTAGAAAACTGTATGTTATCTGGTAAGATAAATCAGGACTTATATTCAAAGTATGATGTAAAACGCGGACTACGCGATTCCAACGGAAAGGGTGTCTTAACAGGACTTACAGAAATTTCAGATGTGGTGGCTACCGGAATGGTGGATGGAGAACCGCAGCCAATAGATGGAGAACTGTACTTTCAGGGAATTAATGTAGAAGATTTGGTGGAACATGGTTCAAGAGAGTGCTTTTTATTTGAAGAGGCAACCTACCTCTTACTTTTCGGACAGCTTCCAACTAACGAGGAATTTGACAGTTTTGTCAAGATTCTGGGAAGTTTGAGAGAATTATCGGGAAAATTTGTACGAGATGTTATTATGAAAGCTCCTCCAGCCAATCTTATGAATGCGTTGCAAAAGTGTATCATCCTATTATATTCCTATGATTCGAATCCGGATAGCATAGAAGTTTCCAACGTATTAAGACAGTCTTTACAGTTGATAGCAAAGCTTCCTATGATGGCAGTGTATTCGTACTATGCATACCGCCATTTTCAATTAGGAAAGACGTTGATGGTGCGTCCACCTAAGCCAGAATTGTCTACAGCCGAAAACCTTTTATATATGTTGAGAAAAGATGGAAAATATACTAGGCTAGAGGCAAAAGTTTTAGATGTAGCTTTGGTGCTTCATGCAGAGCATGGTGGAGGTAACAATTCCACCTTTACCAATCATGTGGTCACAACATCCGGCACAGATACGTATTCAGCAGTTGCAGCTTCCATTGCATCGTTAAAGGGACCAAGACATGGTGGCGCCAACATGAAGGTAATGCAGATGTTTGACGATTTGAAAGAGCATTGTCCGGATTACAAAGACGAGGAAGCCATTGAAAAGTATCTCAATGATGTTTTGGATAAAAAAGCCTTTGATAATGCAGGGCTGATTTATGGTATGGGGCATGCGGTGTACACCAATTCTGACCCAAGAGAAGTTCTATTAAAGAAATATGCAGAACGTTTGTCGGAAGCCAAAGGAATGGAAGAAGAGTTTGAATTATACCAGACGGTAGAGAGAATATCTTCAAAACTTATTACGGAGAGAAGACATTTGTTTAAGCCAATCTGTGCAAATGTAGATTTTTACAGTGGTTTGGTTTATACTATGTTGGATATTCCAAGAGAATTATTTACCCCCATTTTTGCAATGGCAAGAATTTCAGGATGGAGTGCACACAGATTGGAAGAGTTGGTAAACAATGGAAAGATTATTCGACCAGCCTATAAGTTTGTGGGAGAACACAGAGAGTATCACACCATTCATGAGAGAGAGGAACACAGATATAGTTATTATCCCGGAGAATAAAATTAGGGGAAAAAGGACGTAACAGTTTAGCCCCCGGCTGAACTGTTACAAAGGGACAGCTTTGGCTGTTCTTTTTTTCTTGACGAAAAAATAAAAGTGTGCTAAATTCTTTTTTGTAAATATTCTGTTTATATTCATGTTCTGTGAGTATAATTTCCCGACCATTAAGAAATAAGGAGTTTATATGCAGGAGGTAAGCATACTGTTGCAGGGATACAATACAGAGCGGTTATATGGGGAGGTATCCCGTTGCTATTTAGGGGGAGAAAAGGAAAGATATCGGTTTTGGTCAGAAAGGTACAGCAATGGGTATTCGAAAAGACAGAGAGTGTATCCAGAAAACCAGGAGGTTATCTTTCCGTTGGTTTACACCATGTTGACAAGTAAAAATTTTGAACGTTGGGAAGGCAGGATAAGCATTCAGCAACGGGAGCATTGGAGCAAGGCATATTATAAATCCCAGTACTATAATCAAATATATGAATCCTTTTTTAATATGAAAGCTGCATCCAATTTAAGCTGGCTTACCGGTTTATTCGTGCTCAGTGAAAAAAAGGATTATAAAGCCTATTGGGCATTGTTAAACGGATTGTCCATTGTGTTCTCCAAGGAAAAAAATTATGTGGAAACGGCATCTAATCTTAGATTGGCAGATGTCTTAAAAATTTCTGTCATCCCACAGGATAAAATCAGAACCGGGGGGAGATTGCTGATTTATCTTATCTTTGTGGAATACTTTGGGCAGTATTTTATGGATATGGAATATTGGAATCAGATGGAATTTCATATATTTAGTGGTTTGGAGGTTTATGCAAACCATCAAAGGGGGAGAATGTTAAACAAAAAGTTAAGTGTGAAAACTTTGATTACAGATTATCTGCAAATCTTAGGGGTGCATCCTGTAAGTTTACAAAAGTATGTCATGGATATAGAACATCTGCTTGATATGAAAAGTATTCAGGAAGAGGATATAAAATATATGTGGAGTATTCTTCAGGCTATGGGGAATTGTATTATGGAAAATAAGAGAGAATACAACAATCTGAAGCAGGAATTTGAGAAAATAAAGCAAAAAAAAATTTGATGAGAAATTTGATGAGAAATTTCATGAGAAAAACAAAAATTTCTGTAGCAAAATGGGAAAGTTTGTGCTATAATCAAATTTGATGTTTCGAGCAAAAAAGAATGCTCAAAAAGAATAAAAACGTGGTAAACACCACACTCATGAATATACAAGGACAAGAAGAAAGGAATATGACAAAGATGAAAAAGAAATTGATTTTAGTTACATCACCTCCAGCATGCGGAAAGACTTATATCTCAAAGAAACTGGCCGAGAACTTGAAGCATATTGTATACTTAGATAAGGATACTTTGATTGTATTGTCAAAGCAGATTTTCAAAGTTGCAAATGAGGAGTACAATAGAAGTTCAGACTTTTTCGAAGAACATATTCGTGATTTTGAATACGATGCAATTGTGGATTTAGGGTTAGAAGCATTATTGTATGACGATCTTGTTTTGATTAATGCACCATTTACAAGAGAAATCCGAGATCCTAAGTATATGAATGAATTAAAGACAAAGATTGCAAAAATGGGTGCAGAACTTTGTGTTATCTGGGTAGTAACAGACCCAGAAGTTTGTCATCAGAGAATGATTGACAGAGCTTCAGATAGAGACACCTGGAAGTTAGAGCACTGGGATGAATACATCAGCAATATTAATTTTGATACTCCAGAGTTATTAGATGACCCTAACGTAGTGGACAAGTTCTTGAAGTTCAATAATTCTTCAGGGGAAGAATTTGATGAGTCAATGGAGAGAATTACAAAAATTTTATTGGAAGAATAGTAAAAACAATAAATTTAAAGACAAATAAAAGAGTATACCATTTGGTATACTCTTTTTTGCAAGGGGGTATATAAGCTATGAAGTTTATGCATATTTCTGATTTACATATTGGAAAGCAGGTAAATGGTTATTCTATGATAGAGGATCAGCGGTATATTTTGAAAAGTATTTTAAGAGAAGTAGAAAAAGAAGATGTGGATGGAGTTTTGATTGCAGGAGATGTGTATGATAAATCGGTTCCATCTGCCGAGGCAGTGACTGTGTTAGATGACTTTCTTGTGAGGCTTGCAAAAAAGAAAAAGCCGGTGTTTATCATTAGTGGAAATCATGATTCTGCGGAGAGATTATCCTTTGGCGGGAGATTGTTTGAAGCCCAGAATATTTATCTGTCTCCCGTATATCAGGGAGAAGTCAGATGTATCACTATGGAAGATGCGTATGGGGAGGTAAATATATATCTTCTTCCCTTTGTAAAACCTACACAGGTGAAAGCATTTTTGAAAGAGGAGGAAGACAGAATTACAGATTATTCCTCTGCCATCGCAGCGGTGATTGACCACATGAATATAGATACCACAAAAAGAAATGTTTTATTGATGCATCAGTTTGTCACAGGGGCAGTGCGATGTGATTCGGAAGAGGTTTCCGTAGGGGGACTTGACCAGGTAGACGGTAGCATTTTAAAGGATTTTGACTATGTGGCATTGGGACATATTCATGGTCCCCAAAAGGTGGGAGAGGAAAACATCCGATATTGTGGAACACCATTAAAATATTCCCTGTCAGAAGTGAATCACAAAAAGTCTGTCACCATTGTGGAATTGAAGGAGAAGGGTGAGTTGATTCTTCAGGAAATTCCATTGATTCCCAAACGGGATATGTATCATTTGAGGGGGACATATGAGGAGTTAAGCAGCCTTAACTATTATAAGGGGAAGGAGTTTCAGAATGGATATGTTCATGTTACCTTGACAAATGAGGAAGATATTTTAGAGGTCAAGGGAAGATTACAGACCATATATCCGAACCTTATGAGTGTGGAGTACGATAATCGGAGGACAAGGAGTACTTTGAATTTACAGGCGACAGAAGAGGTGGAGAAAAAGAGTCCTCTGGAATTATTTGAAAATTTGTACGAACAGCAGAACAATCAGGAACTGACAAAAGAGCAGGTAGAAATTTTGCTGCCAATGATAGAGAGCATCTGGGGGGAGGAATAGAATGAGACCGTTAGAACTAATCATGTCAGCTTTTGGACCTTATGCAGGGGAAGAAAAGTTAGAATTAAGAAAGTTAGGAAGCAGAGGAATTTATCTTGTGACAGGAGATACCGGAGCTGGAAAAACCACTATCTTCGATGCCATAACCTTTGCACTGTTTGGAGAGCCTAGCGGTACGGATAGGGATGTGAGTATGCTGCGTTCTAAATATGCAAGCCCTGACACGCCTACTAAGGTGGAACTTTTATTTGAGTACCGTGAAAAGGAATATAGAATTGTAAGAAATCCGGCATATGAACGACCCAAAAAGCGTGGGGAGGGAACCACACCACAGAAGGCAGATGCCTGCCTTTATCTTCCGGATGAAACCCTGATTCACAGTGTAAATGAGGTAAACAAGAAAATTGTGGAGATTCTGGGAGTGGACAGGGAGCAGTTTTGCAAAATTGCCATGATTGCCCAGGGAGATTTTCGGAAATTTTTGTTTGCATCTACCTTAGAACGTCAGGAGATTTTTCGAAAGATTTTTAAGACGGAGAAATTTGATTTGCTTCAGGAAAGGTTAAAAGCAGAATCCGGGCGGTTACACAATGAGATGGATTCCTTGAACCAAAGTGTAAGACAGTATATAGAATCTATAAAGTGTGATGAGGAAGATAGGGAGTATATAGATATCGAAAAGGCAAAACAGGGTGAGCTTCCAGTGACAGAACTGATGAAGGTGCTTGGTGAACTTGTAGAAAGGCAAAAGGAAGAAAAGGAAACCTGGCAGAAGGAGCGGACAAAAATAGAGGAAGCTCTGGAAAAAATCAATGCCGACCTGGGACGGGCTGAGATGATAAAGAAAGCCAAGGAACGTCTGGTGGTGATAGAGGACCAACTGACAAAGGGAGAAAATCTTTTCGCTGATGCAACAAAACAAAAAGATATGTGGAAAGTACAGGAACCTAAATTAGGGGTTTTAGAAAAACAGATGATAGAGTATGAACACCTGCTTCCGGAGTATGATAAATTAGAACAGCTGATAAGCGATGGCAGAATCCAAAAAGAGCAGCTTACAAAGCTTAAGCTAGAAAAAGAAAAGTTAGAGAACGAAGAGAAAGAAAATAAAATACGGGAAACTGCTCTTTCAGAGGAAATGGAAAACTTAGTCATTGATGACGAGGTGCTGATAGAATTAGAAAAAAAGGTTACTTTTATAAAACAAAAGGATCAGGAGATAGAAAAAATATTTGAAAAGTTTGAACAATGGCATCAACTTGCTAATGAGGAACAAAGAATTACAAAACAGCTGCAGGAAGAAAATACGAAATATCTGAAAGAACAACAAACCTGCATGGAAAGAGAGCAATTATTTTTTGCAGCCCAGGCAGGAATTTTAGCAAAGGATTTACAGGAGCATCAGCCCTGTCCGGTATGCGGTTCTACCACCCATCCAAAGCTTGCAGTTCTTTTAAAAGGTGCGCCGGATAAAGAGGAGCTGGATAAAGAGAGAAAAAAAGTGGAGAACTTAAGGGAAAAGGTAATGAAGTTCACCACTCACTGTAAAGAGAAGGTGACCCAAAAGGAAGGAAAACGACAGGAAATCATTGAACTTTCCCAAAAGGTTTTTGAATGTGAGATTGAGCCTAGGGAAATTCAGGACAGGTGTAAAAAAGAACAGCTTTCTTTCCGGGAACAGTTAGAACAGTTGAAAAATGAAATACAAAAAGAAAAGCAAAAAAGAACCGAGAAAGAACAAAAGCAGAAAGAGCTAAAAAGGGTTACAGAAAAAGCTTTTCACTTACAAAATATGGTGAATGAAAAGAAGAATCAGTGTTCAGTGTTAGAAAAAGAGATTGTAATGCTAAAACAGCAGGAAACAGAAAAAAGGGAAAGCCTTCCGACAGAAGAAACCAAGAAGAGCCTGATAGCAAAAATAGAAAGTACCAAGAAAGAGGCAAATGAGATTCGTGATGGCATCACACAATCGGAAGAAAAAGGAAAGGATATCCAGGGAAAATTAGAAAAATTGAAGGGGACTAAGGAATCCTTAATCCTTCAGATAGAACAGGAAAAATTGATGGAGACAGAGGTTTTAAAGGAAAGACAAAATGAGCTTTACCAGAAAAAACAGACAGTAAACCAGACTTTAGAAAAAGTGTTTTCTTACTGTGAGAATAATGAAGGTGTACTACAAAAACTCCAGGAGAAAAGAAGTCACTTAGAGCAGGTAGAAAGAAAATGGGGAATGATAAAATCTCTGTCAAACACTGCCAATGGTAATATTTCCGGGAAAGAAAAGATAAAATTAGAAACCTTTGTGCAGATGAATTATTTTGACAGAATCTTAGCCCGTGCAAACATAAGATTTATGGAAATGTCCTCCGGACAGTATGAGTTAAAGAGGTGTAAGGATAGTACTACCTATCAGAGTCAGAGCGGGCTGGAATTGAATATCTTAGACCATTATAACGGAACGGAGAGAAACGTGCGTTCTCTTTCCGGAGGGGAGTCCTTTGAGGCATCTTTGTCTTTAGCATTGGGACTATCCGATGAGATTCAGGCATCCGCCAGTGGCATTAAATTGGATTCCATGTTTATTGATGAGGGCTTTGGCTCCTTGGATGAGGAAACCTTACAGAAGGCATTCTGTGCCTTAGCCCACTTAAGTGAAGGGAACCGCCTGGTGGGAATTATCTCCCATGTAAAAGAACTAAAGGATAAAATTGATACCCAGATTGTAATTGAAAAGAAAAGGAATGGTGGCAGTGAGGCAAAAATTGTGTTATGACGTGAAGCATATGATTGAAAAGGAAATGAGGGACTGTCACCTGTGTCCCAGGAACTGCGGTGTGAATAGAACTGGGGATAACAGTGGTGGAAAGTTTGGTGTCTGTGGACAAAGTGACAAAATAAAGGTGGCAAAATATTCCCTGCATATGTGGGAGGAGCCATGTATTTCGGGAAGCAAAGGCAGCGGTACCGTATTTTTCTCTGGCTGCTCTTTAGGCTGTGTATTTTGCCAAAACAGCAAGATTTCCAATCCCAAAGTATTACAGGAAAGGGAAGCGTTGGGCAAAGAGGTGAGTGTGGAAGAATTGGCAGAAATTTTCTTAAAGCAGCAGTACGAAAATCATGCCAACAACATCAACTTGGTAACAGCCACTCATTTCCTGCCACAAGTGATTGCAGCACTAGATAGAGCAAAGAATCATGGACTTACCATTCCCATAGTTTACAACTGTAGCGGCTATGAGCAGGTGGAAGGTATCAAGAGACTGGAAGGCTATGTGGATGTATATCTTCCGGATTTTAAATATATTTCACAGGAAATGTCTCTGAAATATTCCCATGTGAGGGATTATGCCATCAGAGCTAAGGCGGCCTTGCAAGAAATGGTAAGACAGTGCAAAGATGCGTATTTTTATGTGGAGGGTGATTCTTTCCACGAGAGAATCAGCCCAAAGGAGTACCAAGACAGATGTGAGGAGGAATCCTTGCTCATGGGCAGGGGAGTGATAGTAAGACACTTGATGTTACCGAACGGTATAGAAGATTCCAAGGCGGTGATGCAGTATCTTTTAAATACTTATAAAGAACTGATTTTTATAAGTGTTATGAATCAGTATACTCCATTACCTCAAGTTTCACACATACCGGAGTTAAATCAGAAGGTAGCCAAAAAAGACTATGAAGAATTACTGGATTTTGCCATAAATCTAGGGATGGAATACGGATTCTTTCAGGAAGGGGATGTGGCAATGGAGAGTTTTATTCCGGACTTTTAATATGGGGACGTTCCAGGAGTGTCCCTGTGTCACAAAAATATAAATGTTTCAAAAAAGTTTGACATATGGTATAATTTTGATGTGTAGTTAAAAAGTAACTATTCTGTACAGGTGTCAGCATTTACTGCTGACACCGTAAGAAAATGTAGATTTTAGAAAAATCGGGCAATTTTGCATGCGTTGGCATTGCTAGATATTAAGGGAGAATATTAATATGAAAAAAAAGACAATCAAAGGAATGTTATCAGCCGCATTGGCCCTGACCCTGGCCATGCCTTCCATAGGGGACAGTGAAGTTTATGCGGCAAACAATGAAATACAGTATGAATTTTCTGGAGAGGATGCCGGGGCACCAGGGTATGCCCAGGGGAAAATGACCTTTACATCCAAAGAAAAGGGAACCTACTATCTATACTGGGCGGATGATGACAAGGCACTGGATGGTTATTACGAAATTGTCACTATGAAATTGGAGGCAGGAGAGAGCAAATCCTTCACTTTTGGGTATCACACAGCAATTCCAGCAGATGCTACGAAAATCATTGCCACGAAAGATAAATCCAAACTGAATGTAAAGGATGCCGTAGCAGTTTATGATATTCCAGGAAGTAAACAGCTTTTAGGCGGGGCGGGAGATTTGCTCTATACCTTTAACTCTTATTCGGATGTTCATATTGACACGGAAGTTTATTACACCAATTGTCAGAAGAACTGGAAAAATGCCTTAAAGTATGCCGTAGATAAGGATACAGATTTTATCGTTTCTGCCGGGGATGCAGTCACCAATGCTAAGGGCTTTGCAGAAGAATGGGATGTGTATGAGAAGATTTTAGCAGATTCTGATTATACCAATCCCGTGTGGGAAACCAATGGAAATCACGATATGCGGGATGAATCCAGTGCAGATGGAACAGCACTAAAGAATGGAAGCAAGAACTATGATTATAAAGGAAACCTGGCATTTAACAAGGCAACTGGAACAGACAGCACGGTTGCAAATATAAATGCAAATAAGCCCTATTATTATGTGATAGAGGAAAACACCAAAGATGTGTTTATCTTTATGGCATTGGAGAATGGGTATAAACCGGCAAGCCATGACAATTTCTCAAAGGAACAAATTGAATGGGTAAAAGATGTATTGGATACCTTTTATGGCACCGGGGTTAACGTATATATTATTGAGCACGCAACCTTCCGGGGGTATGGACCTGGTGATGTGTGGAAGAAAAACAGCAATGGCTCCTATTCCTCCTACTACGGAGGACATATGTATGCCAATGGCATGAAAACTTCTAATGGAACTACCATATCAGGCATGGATCAGAATACTGCATTTAAAGAAATCTTAGATACCTACAAGGATGTAATCTGGATGTCAGGACATACTCATCAGGATTTTAACCTTGGAAATAACTATTCCAACGAAAATGGAACAGCCTGTAATATGATTCACAATCCGGGAGTTGTGGGAACTACCTATCTGAATGAGAAAAACCAGATAGAATATGACAGCAGTTCTTCAGCGAATGATGGGAAAGGATTAAATTCTCAGGGCTACTATGTGGAAACTTATGAGAATGCGGTGGTGTACTATGGAGCAAACTTAACAGAGGAAAAGATTTATCCGGTCTACTGTTACATTATGGAGGGGGCTCGTAAATCGGAACCTATTACTCTTTCGGAGGACAGAAAAGAGGTGGTTCCCATTTCGGAGACTTTGGTTCCCAAAAAAGATGTGATTCCTGAAGATGCTACGATTCAAGAAGCTGTGTCACTTACCCAAAATATGTTAGACAAGTATTATACCTATGCCTCTTATGACCAATACCAAAATCTGAAAAAACAGTATTACAGATATAAGGAAAACAATCTGATTGCAGATACCCAAAAAGCGGTGGAAGATTTAAGATATGCCAGCGGCCAGTTGTATGCGGTGATTCACAAAAATGTGGCAGTGGATGAAAATACCCACTACGCGTTATGTTATTACAGTAAAGACACTCACGCCTGGAGTGCGGTGGACACTTATTTTTCAAAGATAGAAGATGGGTTGTATGAATGTGTATATACAGCACAAAATGCCAACGATATCAGTATGAATGTGTATGATACAGTTGCATCGGCCTATCACTGTATAGGGGAAAGTACCTCTCTTACCTTTACGGAGAATTTGACAGAAAAATTCATGCTCAATGCTCCAGCAACAAGCAGAGGAAAAAGCATTACAATCAAAGGAATAGAACTTGGCAATCAGGTAAGATTTTTATATGATTCCAAGGAAAATCAGTTGACCATTGCTATGGGAGCACTTGCGGTCACACCAACGGTAACAGTGGAGCCTACAGCCACACCAACGGTAACAGTGGAGCTTACAGCCACAGCTACACCAACGGTAACAGTGGAGCCTACAGCCACAGCTACACCAACGGTAACAGTGGAGCCTACAGCCACAGAAAAACCTACAGTAAAGCCCACAGTGACGGTGGAACCCACGGTAACGGTAAAACCAACAGTGACAGTAAAACCCATGCTGACAGCAAAGCCTACGTTGACAGCAAAGCCCACGGTAACAGTGAATCCCACGGCAACGGTACAACCTACAGCGACAGTGACATCAAAGCCAATCGTGACATCAAACCCTATAGTGAAACCCACAGCAACGGTACAACCTATTGTTACAAAGGTGGCAACACGGACTCCAACCCGGATACCAACGGTGACAAAAGCAGGGAAGGCAACCGTGGCACCTACCAAGGTTCCCACAGTAAAAAAAGGAACGATTTATAGGGATAAAAAAACAAAAGGGGTATATAAGGTTACCAAAACAGGAAACAAAAATAATAAAACAGGAAACAAAAATAATAAAACAGTTCAATACGTAAAACCAACCAACAGTAAAGTGACAGTTGTAGTAATTCCGGCAACTATTAAAATAAAGGGAAGTACATACAAAGTAACTTCTATTGCCAGTAAAGCACTGCAGAAGAAAACAAGACTGAAAAAAGTAGTCATAGAAAAAAATGTGTCTTCTATCGGAAAGAATGCATTCTATGGATGTAAGAAATTAAAGACCATTCAGATTAAGACAACAAAATTAACTGCCAAAAAGGTAGGAAAGAATGCATTTAAAGGGATAAACAAAAAGGCGAAATTCAAGGTGCCGGCGAAGAAGAAAAAGGTGTATCAGAAGTTTTTGAAGGTTTAAGGAAAGGATACCACATTTTCTAGTTGCTTTTTTAAAGAATCTACATTATCATTATAGGTAGCTGTGTGTTACCATTTGAGGCAATTTCAAAATACATATAAGGAAATTGTCTAAATCGTAACCTTTATTAGCAAATAAAACACCAACCAATAGGAGGAACTCAAATGGAGATGTTATCATTAGAGCAGGAACTAAAAAATAATGCTTACCCAGGTCGTGGAATTGTCATTGGTAAGTCAAAGGATGGAAAGAAGGCAGTTACAGCGTACTTTATCATGGGAAGAAGTTCTAACAGTAGAAACCGTGTGTTTGTGGAAGATGGTGAGGGAATCCGTACCCAGGCTTTCGACCCTTCCAAGTTAGAAGATCCAAGCTTGATTATTTACGCACCTGTTCGTGTGCTTGGAAACAAGACAATTGTGACAAATGGTGATCAGACAGACACCATTTATGAAGGAATGGATCAGCAGCTTACATTTGAGCAGTCTTTACGCAGCAGAGAATTTGAACCGGACGGTCCAAACTTCACACCTAGAATTTCAGGTGTGATGCATATTGAAAATGGAAATTTCAGCTATGCTATGTCCATTTTAAAGAGCAACAATGGAAATGGAGCTGCCTGCAACCGTTACACTTATGCCTATGAAAATCCGATTGCAGGAGAGGGAAGATTCATCCATACCTATATGCATGATGGAAATCCATTGCCAAGTTTTGAAGGAGAGCCAAAGTGGGTAGAGATTCCGGATGATATGGAAGCCTTTACAGATATGCTTTGGAACAGCTTAAATGAAGAAAACAAGGTGTCTTTATTTGTGAGATATATTGATATTGAAACAGGAAAGTATGAAACAAAGATTGTGAACAAAAATCACTAGAATTGACACTGTAATTTTTTTGCACTTTTGAACAGTTACTCAATATTTAATTAGATGGATAAAGGAGAAGAAAATGAACGAGATTCAGTTAAAATACGGATGTAATCCAAATCAGAAGCCTTCCAGAATCTATATGGAAGATGGAAGTGACTTACCGGTACAGGTGTTAAACGGTAAACCAGGATATATCAATTTCTTAGATGCATTTAACGGATGGCAGTTGGTAAAGGAATTAAAGCAGGCAACCGGACTTCCAGCGGCAACATCTTTTAAGCACGTTTCTCCAGCAGGAGCAGCGGTGGGTCTTCCACTGGATGATACCCTTGCAAAGATTTACTGGGTAGATGACTTGGGAGAATTATCTCCACTGGCTTGTGCCTACGCAAGAGCAAGAGGTGCGGACAGAATGTCTTCTTTTGGTGATTTCATTGCATTGTCAGATGTTTGTGATGCAGACACAGCAAAGCTTATTAAGAGAGAAGTTTCTGACGGTGTCATTGCACCAGGATATACCCAGGAAGCTTTGGAAATGCTAAAAGCAAAGAAAAATGGGAACTACAATGTAATCCAGATTGATGAAAACTATGTACCAGCAGAATTAGAAAAGAAACAGGTGTATGGAATCACGTTCGAACAGGGTAGAAACGAATTAGATATCAACGGAGAGTTATTATCTAATATCGTCACAAAGAATAAGGATATTCCGGAATCAGCCCTCATCGATATGAAGATTTCTCTCATTGTATTAAAGTATACCCAGTCAAACTCTGTATGTTATGTAAAGGGTGGACAGGCAATCGGTATCGGTGCAGGACAGCAGTCAAGAATCCACTGTACAAGGCTTGCAGGACAGAAGGCAGACAACTGGTTCCTTCGTCAGTCTCCACAGGTATTAGGCTTACAGTTTGTAGATGGACTGGGAAGAGCAAACAGAGATAATGCCATTGACGTATATATGAGCGATGAATATATGGATGTTTTGGCTGACGGAGTATGGGAAACCATCTTTAAAGTAAAACCGCCAGTATTCACAACAGAAGAAAAGAGAGCATGGTTAGACAAGAATCAGGACGTTATCTGTGGTTCTGACGCCTTCTTCCCATTCTCAGACAACGTGGAAAGAGCAAAGAAGAGCGGTGTGAAATACATTGCCCAGCCAGGTGGATCTGTAAGAGATGATTTGGTAATCGAATGTGCAGATAAGTACGATATGGTAATGGCATTTACAGGAATTCGTTTATTCCACCACTAAGAAATAAAATAAAGGTTGAAAAAAATCCTCTAAAATTTTAGGGGATTTTTTCTTGACTTAAGATAAAAAATTTGTAAATTTTATTTAAAACGATTTGATTAAAATTCATTTAAATAAAATTGATTTAGATATAAGGTGTAAGCAGAAATTTTTGGGTTCGGAATTAGTGTTCAGACGTAAGTAATACGTACTTCAATTCATAGAGCATATCATTTACCTCCATGACAGAAAGGCTTCTTAGCAATGCAAATAGAATCACGGCATCTCTTTTATTTCTTGCATACAAAATAGGATATCCGGCAGCTTTTAAAAGGGACTGTGATTCTTCTACAGTAAGACAAAAGCCAAAGCACAGACAAAGAACTTTATTTCTTGTAGGGGTTTTCAGGCCAGAAAATATCTGATATCCATAGGTGCGGGGCAGCTGGGACTTCCGGATACATTCTGCTTTGGAAATTCCCTTGACTTTGCATAGTTCTTTGAGATATTCCGGTAAGGTCATGGTAATGATATTATCAGATTCGTTATCATAATAATCCTGGATATTTGGGGATTTCTTTAGTATTTCTAACAGTTCTTCGGTGCGTTTTTTCATATTGTAGGCCTTTCTCTTGTAATATGTTTAATAAATTATACTGTTTTTGTTTATCATAATACATTGAAAAAAACAAAAAATCAAGCTCCTGACACGGAATTGACAAATACGCTGAAAAGGTATACAATAATAAGCATAAAAGTCAAAAATGGGGTGATATATATGCAAATTTCAGAGACTATTTTAGACATGGCAGAAAAAAATAACGGCACAGTTGCATCAGCTATGATTACAAAGGCAGGTATTTCAAGGGGAAATTTGAAGCATCTTGTTGATAAGGGGATGCTTGAGAAGGTTGCTCGTGGAGTATATATACTTCCAGATGTTTGGGAAGATGAATTTTTTTCTATTCAAAGTAGATACAAACGTGGAATTTTTTCTGGTGAAACAGCACTCTTTTTATGGGATTTGACAGATAGAACACCAATAAATTTTTCAATGACGTTTCCAGCATCATACAATGTTTCTAAGGTAAAAAAAGAAAATATACAGTGTAGCATGGTAAAGGAACCATACTATAGTCTTGGAATAACAAGTGTTCAAACGCCAGAAAACCATAATGTTATGTGCTATAGCATGGAAAAGACACTTTGTGATATTTTAAAACCTAGGGCAAGGACAGATATACAAGTGATAAGTGAAGCCTACAAACGTTATGTAAAACGTAGCGATAAGAATATCATGCTATTATCAGAATTTGCGAGACAATTGGGAGTGGAGCGCAGGATACGGGCTTATTTGGAGGTGTTGTTATGAAAAATGCTATGCAGTTGAAAGCTATTATAAAAAATATATCAAAAAAGAAGAAAATATCTGCACAATTAATTCTCCAAAATTATATGTTAGAGCGACTATTAGAGAGAGTATCATTATCGAAATATCACGACAATTAAGATTTTGCATATGCCGAAGGCATTGACTTTGAGGATGCTTGTGGTACCGTAGTAGAGATTATGAACCAGATAAAGGAGCAGGTGTGAGGGGAGAATACAAGGGATGAATATGCAACAACATGAAGATGAAATAAATCGAATAGAGAATACATATAAGAATATCAAGCCATTATCAAAGAACCCCACAGGGAACACATACCTTGCCAGAAATGTAAATACCAATGAACTGGTGGTGAAAAAGCAGGTAAGCTTAGAGGCAGGAGAAATCTATGGCAAACTGCAAAAACTTGATTCGGAACATTTGGTTCCCGTTTTGGAGGTGTGCTTTGAGACGGATAAGTGCATCATAGTGGAAAGATATATTCCGGGAGAGACTATGGAACAGTACCTGGAGAGAAAGGGAATCCTGGCAGATGATGAGGCAAAATTTTTCGCTATGCAGATTTTAGAAGGATTGGCTGTGATACATAAAAACGGATGGATTCATCGGGATATCACACCCTCTAATATTTTGATATCTCAGGAAGGTGTGGTGAAAATTATTGACTTTGGAATTGCCAGAACCAAGAAGGTGAATAAGTCAAAAGATACCACAATTTTAGGAACTGCCGGGTACGCTGCACCGGAACAGTTTGGATTTACCCAGACAGATGCCAAAACGGATATCTATGCTTTCGGTGTGTTGCTAAATCAGATGCTTACAGGCACTTTGCCCAATGAGCAGTTGCCAAAGAACAGACAGTATCGGAAGATAGTGAAGAAATGTACCAAAATGGAGCCAAAATCAAGATATTTTTCAGTGGTGGAAATCAAGATTGCCATGGGTAAGAAGACAGAGAGAAGATTATGGGAGACAGACTGTACCATCATTCCCGGGTTTCGCAGGGACATCTTGTGGCATAAGATTGTGGCAGTTTTTGTATATATTTACAATCTGATTGGGCTTATCACAGTAGGAGTTATGTATAGAGGACCGGGCCCTAAATTGGGGTTAGTTTATTTCTGCAATTTAGTATTCTGGATTGCACCGATTTTGATTATGACAAATTTTCTGAGGTGGGAAAACCGGGTGAAATTTTACAGAAGGATTCCCTTCGGTCTGCGGATTCTCATTCGTGTTATTTTGTCTTTGGTGGTGATGGGACTGGCTACTATAGGGATGATGTAGCATTACGGTGTCTGACACCAAGTGTAACAGGGGGCCAGATACTAATTGATGTTTCATAGGATTTTAGAATAAAATGGTAAAAGGTGAGAAAACTAGGGAAGGAGATGAACAGATTGAAGGAGTTTAATACTACAGGGGTCTGTGTCCCAGGCAAACATTACATGGTAGACATTAGTGATAAATTGGAACAGATGATTGTATTAATAGAAAAAGGAAAGTATTTTACAATGAATCGTTCCAGACAATATGGAAAAACAACAACCTTGGCAAGTTTATATAGAAGGTTAAAAGAAAAATATATTGTGCTGCGATTAAGCTTTGAAGGATTAGGGGAAGAAGCATTTGCTGACAGCAGATCATTTGTAGAGATGTTCATAGATGCAGTAGCGGATTTTTGGAACTTAGTGTATGAAGATGAAATACCTATGAAAGCATGGACAGACCGCTCCGTATTTTTAGAGTTTCCACAAAAGGATTCTTTTGATTTATTGGGGAAAAAAATAACAAAACTGTGCCAGCAGACCGATCGGGAAATTCTTTTATTTGTAGATGAGGTAGATAAAAGTTCAGATAATCAGATATTTTTAAATTTTTTGGGGATGTTGAGGAATAAGTATCTTCGAAGAGAAGAAGGGCTGGATGATACTTTTAAAAGTGTGATTTTAGCAGGAGTGTATGATGTCAAGAATCTAAAGCTTATGCTTCGGCCAGAGGAGGAAAAAAAGTATAATTCTCCTTGGAATGTGGCGGTGGATTTCAACATAGATATGAGTTTTTTGCCGGAAGAAATTGCTACCATGTTGCAGGAATATGAAAGTGACTATCATACCGGAATGGAAATCATGGAAGTAAGCAGGGAAATTTACAAATATACATCAGGGTATCCATATCTTGTCAGTTATATTTGCCAGTGGATAGATACTAAGGGGGAAAGAGAATTCCAGACGGATAAGATAAGGAAAGCAGTGAATTACCTTATTAGAGAGGGTGGGACATTGGTAGATGATTTGATTAAAAATTATGAAAATGTCCAGGGGTTACAAAATATTGTAGACCAAATGCTTTTTTGTGGACAAGAGTTTGCTTGTGTTAAGACAAATCCTGCAATTAGTTTGGGATTTACTTTTGGTATTTTTAAAGAAAAAGATACTATGTTAGCTATTTCCAATCTTATTTTTGAAGATATTTTGATAAATCATGTTTCTAGCAAGAAACAGCAAGAAGAGTGTATGCTGTCAGCATACCAAAAAGATAAGGACTTTGTGTAAGATAAAAAACACGAAGTCCTTATTTTTTGACTTGAAAACCAAAGTGGGGATATTAGAGTGGTGGGGTTAAAAATGAGGGAAATGTTTACAAAAACTATAAAAACAGGAGGAAGAAAAAATGGGTGATGAAGGAAAAGGAACAAAGAAAAAAGGAAAACTAAAAAAATGGATTCTGGGTATCGGAGGCTTTTTGGTGTTTTTGATGATTGCATCATCCTGTGGGGATGATTCGGAAAGTGTATCGGTAGATGTGGAGTCGGAAGGTGCTTCAGAGGTTGGGGAACCACAGGAACCGGACACTAACGAAGAGGGGGATACAGAGAAACCAAAAGAAAGAAGTACTACAGATGAAAATGGAATATATGTTACAAAAGAGGAGGAACAGGGGGAAGAGATAGGAAAAGAATATGAAGATAAAGAAAATAATTCAAGTAGAGAAGAAAACACGGAGCATAAAGAGAAATATGGTTTGGGGGATACCATTTGGTATACTAATGGTTTAGAAGTCACAATTGAAGATTTAGGAAAAAGGATAGGATATTTTAATGATGTTTATGCGTATGTGAAAGTAAATGTGATAAATAATGGAACAGAAGAGGCAGTCTTGCCATTTATTAATCTATATGGGGATGATTATCAGATTGAAACTTATGGAGGAATACCTGACGCAGAAGATGCTATTTCATCAGGTTGTAGTACACCGGTTGCTCCAGGAAGGAAATTTCGGGGAACTTTTTTCGTAAGATGTGATAAATATGATGATTATACGATTCTTGAAGCTGAGTTAGGAGATGCAATCGTTGAAATTAAGGGTAATAATATAAGCAGTACAAATAAAGGAGACATTAATATATCAGGAGAAGAAGGAGAGATTGAAATTCTAGAAAAATATGGATTTGATACGGGCATTTTAAAAACAGAAGAGCAAATACAAGTGGCATATGCAAAATTCTTAGCTGTTTCATCGGCAGGTAACGATAATTATGAGCCTTGTGATACGATGCAAGATATTATAAAATCAGCAGAGAGCTTTGGTTATTCTATAAATGCAGATACACATAATGACTATGAAATATTAAACTGGTATATTAATCTTGGAATATATAAAGGATTGACCACAGATGCAAATAAAATATTGATGGAAAGGTATAATGTAGGAGATAATGGGTGGAACATGATGGATAGAGTTGACAACGAGTTAGATTATAGAGAATAATTAACATGGAAAACGGGGTTGTATCCGGTTAGGGAAAGCTGGATACGACCCCGTTTTCCTATTGTAATCTCCAACAAAATATGTTATCTTAAATTCAAAGCAGTTCAATTGCAGGTGGACCATCCAAAGGATGAGGCAGAGCCACCAGTTCTTAGTTTAAATCATCATAGTAATCGTAGCAATCGTAGTTAAGTTGTTTCCTGCTTTTAAAATCCCAATGAAAATTAGGCAGGAGGTGACGTGCTCAGAATCCTCCTGTAGAAGGAGGTATGTACATGAGCAAACGAAAAAAGAGAAAAAAGGCAGCACCCAAAATCAATCGGGAACATAAGGACCGCCTGTTTCGGTTAATCTTCGGAACCGAGGAAAACAAGAAGAATCTGTTGTGTCTATATAATGCTCTAAACGATTCACATTATGAAGATATGGAGGGATTTGAGTTTACCACGCTAGAGGATGTCATCTACATGGGAATGAAGAATGACATCTCTATATTAATTCAGAGCAGAATGGTGCTATATGAACATCAATCCACTTACAATCCCAATATGCCATTGAGGGGATTTTTGTATATTGCAAAATTATACGAAAAGTATATTGAGGAACATCAGTTGAATATTTATGGTAGGAAACTGATAAAACTACCTACACCAGAATATATTGTTTTTTATAACGGAATGGAAGAACGGGCAGAAGAGGAAGTGTTGCGGCTATCGGATGCATTTATGGCGGAGAAAAAAATGGAAGGATACGAGTGGTCCGTACGCATTTTGAATGTGAATTATGGGAAAAATAAAGACCTAATGGAAAAGTGCAAACCACTACAGGATTATGCCATTCTTGTGGGGAAGATTCGAAGGAATATGGCAGAAGGATTTTCACCTCAGGAAAGCATAGACAAGGCAGTAGTGGATTGCATCCAAGGGGATATCCTGGCAGAGTTTTTGAGAAAACACAGAGCGGAGGTGTTGAATGTGTGTTTGACAGAATATAACGAAGAGAGAGTAATCCAGAGTATCCGTGAGGAAGAATTTGAATTTGGATTAAAGCAAGGAATAGAACAGGGAATAGAGCAGTTGATAATGAATTCTTATAGAAAGGGAAAGACGCCGGAAGCTATTGCTGAATTTATGGATATGCCCTTGGAGAAGGTAAAGAAAATAATTGCAGATTCTCAGAAAGCAGAATAACCCACCCATGGAAAACGGGGTCGTATCCGTTTTAGCTAGGCTGGATGCGACCCCGTTTTCCTAACAAAGAGTTGAAGTAAAACATCCAAGAACAGCAAGAAGAGTGTATGCCATGAGCATACCCAAAAGATAAGGACTTCGTGTAAGATAGAATACACGAAGTCCTTATTTTTTTGAGCTGTCCGAGTGGTTGAGAATCAGCTTTGCCATATCAATAATCAGGTTTTGTTCATCTTCTGTGGCAGAAGCCAGCAATTGCAGCATTAATTTCTCATTATTTGAAGATGTTGCGGCAACAGAATCGGCAAGCAGATAGTCCACAGACACACCGAGAATATTTGCCAGACAGGTCAATTTATCCAAGGTGATACAGCGCTCCCCACGCTCTACAAATCCCATGTAGGTAGTGGTTACATCCAGTTTCTCGGCAAGCTGCTCCTGGGTTAAATTTAATTTTTTTCGTTCTTCACGGATTCGTTTTCCTAAAGCTATTTGGTTCATAGGGCCTCCTGATATATTGGGTGAAAAGGTATAGATAGTATTATTGTAACCATAAAGGTGAGAAAAACAAACTAACTATAAGTTATGACGAATATAACTAACAGTTGCTTTTTTGAGAGAAAAATGTTATAATAAATTTGTTGTGAGAGTGGAATAATGTACAAAATACACAAAATGTACAGATGTGAGGAAAATGGGAGGTATGTTATGAAAATTTTTGATGTAATTAAGTATGAGGGACCCAATGATGTATTTGTGTGGAAATTTCCTGGGGAAGATTTCAATACGTTATCGCAATTAATTGTTGCAGAGTCTCAAGAGGCGTTATTTTTTCAAGATGGTAAAGCATTGGATTTATTTGGTGCAGGAAAATATACATTGCATACGCAGAATATACCATTAGTTAGAAGACTGGTAAATCTTCCATTTAATGGAGTATCACCATTTCATTGCCAGGTATATTTCATTAATAAAGTAGTATCTATGGACGTTATGTGGGGGACAAATAGTCCGATTCCAATTCAAGATGCCATTTATAAAATTATTATTCCAATTAGAGCAAATGGACAATTTGGGGTACGAGTTGTTGATAGTAAAAAGTTGATATTAAAGTTGGTTGGGACAATCGATCAATTTGATCAGCAAACTTTGAAAAGGTATTTTAAGGGAATTTTGCTGACAAATATAAAGGATTATATTGCTACACAATTCGTAAAAAACAATGTATCATTTTTGGAAATTCAATCTCATCTAAAATCGATATCTGCGGGAATTCAATTAGAGTTGGGAAAGGAGTTCGCACAATATGGAATCGAATTAGTAAATTTTAATGTAAATGAGATAACACCGCCAGAAGATGATCCTTCGTATATGCAATTAAAAAATGCACTGGCAAAAAAAGCAGAGATGTCGGTTATGGGATACGATTATCAACAGGAGAGGGCGTTTAATGTTCTGGATAAAGCAGCGGAAAATGAGGGGGCAGCATCTAATCTGATGGGAGCAGGTATGGGATTAGGTATGGGGGTGAATCTTGGAAATATGTTTGGGGGCGTAATGGGAGGTGCTATGGCAAATGTACAGCCCAATATGCAACCAACTGTACCAACGGAACAGGAGGGGAGTAACCATAGAAAATGTACAACCTGTGGGGCAAAGATACCAGAAGAAGCAAAATTTTGTCTGGAGTGTGGTACAAAGGTAGAAGTAGAAGAACAGTGGAATAGGCTAACTTGTCCGGTATGTGGTGCTTCTGTACCAAATGGAAAATTCTGTTTGGAATGTGGAGCAAAATTAGAAACTGTATGTAAAAACTGTGGAGCAAAATTAGTTCCTGGAGCTAAGTTTTGTTTGGAATGTGGTACAAAGGTAGAAGTATAGGGGGGAGTAAAATGGCTTTAAGACAAATTTTTTGCCCCGAGTGCGGGAATAAATCACAGGCTGATATACAAAATAATTTTTGCTTTTGCACAAATTGTGGAACAAAAATTATATTAAATTCATCTGTTTCAGAGGAGAGAAATGAAGAATTCAGTGATAAAAGGGATGAAGTAGCTAGTGGTATGTCTGAAAATAATTCCATAGATTATCTAAATAAAAAACTGGAGGAGGTGGCTTTTTACTACAAAGTAAGCAGGGAAAGGCAGGAAGCAGTTCGTTACGAAGAAGAACCTGTGTATTATTTAAAGGCGCAGGATTTGCTCATAGATATATCAGAAGAGTATCCTGAGGACTATCGGATATGGTGGGAGTTATGCAAACCTATAGATTTTGAACATCCCCTTGCAGGAAATCAGGCTTTTGAGAATTATCAGTTAAACCAGATGTATTTTCAGAAAGCAGTGGATAAGGCGGAATTATGCGATAAACAAAAACTGATAGAATTGTCAGATGGGTATACGCAGAAAAAAAATAAAGCAAAACTTCAGGCAGAACAGCAAAGAATGGAAGTAGAACAACGTGATAGAGAGGCGGCAGAAAAGAAAAAAGAGGAAGAGAGAATCCGCGAGGAACAAGAAAGACAAGAAAAAATGATTGAGCAACAAAAGCTTAGACAGCAAAAAGAGGAAATACGGCAACGTGGAATTTCCTTGAGTGAGGAAGTATGGCGTGCGCTTTCGAACAAAGACTATTCATTGATTGACAATTCATACTTTGAAGTTTTGGTTGAGAATAATCAAAGAATTCTTGGTATATTGAAAAATGTGTCCAATGTTATGTATTTAATGGCGTATAGAATTGATATGAATAAAGGCAATACTGTTTATCTGGATCAGACGTTGTCCATTAAATTTGATGAACATGGTTATGCTATGAAATTTAATAACACACCAGTTAGGATATATGGGATGAATCCGGCTCAGAATGTATTATTTATATCAAATAATGGTTGTGGGGGTCTCTGTGTAAATGGAAAAGATTTATGTCAGGATCAGAAATATATTTCTGATATTATGAAGTGTGCAAAAAAACCATTATTACAATTCAAAAGAATATTTATGTAAGTATGAAGGGAGAGAAAGGGTATGGTATGTAAAAATTGTGGAGGAGAAATAAAAGGAGAACAGACAGTTTGTCCATATTGTGACGCACCAGTTGTAAATAGGGAGGATAATGTTGAGGAGAGTATTGTACTGGATGTGGAGAAGAATTCTTTAGAGCCAGTGAATAAAGAAGTTTTACAAAATGGAATTATTGGAAAATCTTACGAGTTTCATTCTTCGCGTGGGGCAAATCTGAGGAGTTTGTTTGACAGTAGAATTACAAGTAAGGTGGAAGTTTCAGAAGATCGATTATTTATATCAATGAAACCTAAAAGGTTAAATGTTGCACCAGCAGTTTTATTTGAAGATATCACAGCAATCGAAATATCAGCAAAGATACATCTGTATTATTGGCCGTTCATTATTATAACTGCCTTAGTAGCACTTACTAATCCACTGTTCCTTATACTGACAGCATTATTTATTTTTGGGGGAAGAGATAGAAAAATAAGAATTTGTCAGAGAAATGGAAAAGATGTGATTATGTATGCAGGTACAAAGGCTCAAGCAGAGCAGTTTAAGGCGGACATGAAAACACTTGCCAAAATACAATAAAAGGGGATAGCGCCAATGGAAAGTAGGCAGTGTCCAAACTGTGCCGGTATTTTACAGCGAAAATCTGGAGAAAATAAACTGGTATGTCCTTATTGTGAGTCAGAATTTTCTTATGAGAGTAAAAGGGAAGAACAGTGTATTGAAAGTAGGGAAAAAAAGAAGCTAATAAGTTCCATATTGGACATAAGGGTCGACAAACAAAATTTAAAAGACAAAGCTAAATTGACATTAATGACGCTTTGTTCCTATCTTGATGGGGGTAATACATTAGAAAGTTATGAGGTGTTATTTAAACGGTTAGCTGAAAAAAATGCAGACATTGCAGTAGAAGGGAAAAATATAGAACTGTTGGAAAAGGCAAAAATGAGATTAGCAGGGGTTTGGGGGGCAGACGAAAAAGTTATATTTTATAAAGATAGTGGTATTATATCCAGAGCTAAAGAGGGGGTGCTTATCACAAAACAAAAAATATATTTCATAAAGAAGAAAAAAGTGTTGCAGTTAAATATTGGTGATATTAAATTCTTGGATATTTCATTTACGGGATACACATGGAAGATTAATCATGTTCCGGGAATGGAAATAGATTCCATAGGTTGTGATTACGAAACATTGGGAATTATTTTGGCAATGTTGGTTACTATGCGTCGTGAAATGAAAGGGACAGGGTCAAAAGTGGTTGTGCATCTGGAAACTATATAATTAGAAATGAAAGGGGGAAAATATATGTTGGTATTAGATAATAAAAGTTTTAATCTAACATACATATTTTTAATGATTTCTATATTAAGCATTATATTGCCATGTATTCTTGGAAAAAGAATTAGAGCAGCGGTATACAAAATTGCACTGTTTACATTCACAGGACTATATTTTTTAGTTCAATTATGTATTTGTGGATTTGCGTATTTAAAAAGTGATTGTAATGTGGTAATGGCAGGGGTGATATCTGCCGGAATTTTGGTGGCATATGTTGTAGGCATGGTGGTTTTATGGGAAATAGCCATTGCACAAGAAAGAAAAGAAAATGAAAATAATTCTAATATGTTTGGAATAGGTGAGCTTGTAATTAAAATTGAAAAATGTATAAAAATAACTGAAAATGAAGAATTGAAAAGTATGTTACAGGAAGTTGAAGAAGATATACGTTATTCAAATGTCAAAAGCTCTGATAATGTAAAGGAAATGGAACAAATGATAATTTCTGGTGTAGACCAAACACAAAATTATATTCAAAATAATAGAATTTTAGAGGCAAAAAAAGAGTGTAGTCATTTGAAAAATATTTTACGTGAAAGAAATCAAAAGTGTCTAATAAAAAATTGAAAAATGTATCTGTTAAGTGATTCTAAACAGACACGAAAAATAAAAATAGTGCAGCGGAGGTAGAGAGATGGAATTTGATATTCATTCAATGAAACAGAGAGCAAAAGAGTTAATGGGGACTACAAAACCTAGTCCAAGGATAGCAGGAGTTATTTTTTGTATTATGGCAATGGTATATGAGATTATTTATTATGTACTGGCATATATAACTGGAAATGACGGTATGAGATTTTTATTATATTGGGCAATTGCAGAATTAGTATATCTAAATGTAAGGAGTAGCTGTAGCCTGTATGGTTTGATTGTGGCCAGAGAGCAGGAATCAAGTATAAGTGACTGTTTAGCAGCATTTAAGGAGAAACCAGTGTCATACTTTATTTTGGGTGTGATAAAAGATTTTTGTTATTGTATAGGGATTATGTTTTGTTTTGTGGGTTTTTTTGTCCCTTTCTATTTATTCAGATTTAGTGTTTATGTTATAAAGGATGAGAATGTGGGAACATTTCAGGCATTGGGAAAAAGTGCAAAATTATTGAAGGGACATTATGTAGAGCTGATTAAATTAGATATAAGTAATTTGGGATGGTTTTTAGTAGTCATATTTACCTATGGAATTGCAAATTTTTTCGTAAAGCCTTATTTAGCATTGGTTTATGCAGAATTTTATGATTATTTAAAGGCACAACAGGAGCTGTTTCACTAAATAGCTCCTGTTGAAAACAACAGATTATAAAATGGGCAAGTAAGAGCAAAAAAGTAAAAGGAAATTTATCAGGAGGTATTAGATGGTTATAATTATATCTTACGTAATTGCGATAGTACTTACTATTGTACTGGCAATAGTTTTGTACCCTATATCAGCCATTTTCTACATAGTAGGATTTTTCGGAAAACTGGTTGGCTCGTTAGGGGACTTCATTTTTAAACATGCAAATAGAGGGATAAAAAAACTGTGGTCAGACATTCGCCACACTAAGGTTGTTCGTGATAATTCAGTAGATAATCGGGATTCTAACATAGAGAACGTGATTAAAGATGCTGAAGACGCCATAGGAAAAGCAATGAAAGATTGAAAGGAAAGCAAAAAGATGATAGCAGTAAATATAAAAACAGCAAAAAAATGTGCTTTTTGTAAATATTGGTATGATCCAACGAACAGCGGGATTTACCCAAAAGCATCAAAGATTAATTTGTGGGAATACGATGAAAAAATAAAATGCAAATGCTTACAAAAAAATATGGATATGAAAGCAAGTGCTTTTTGTGGAAAATATCAATCCAAAATAGAAATATTGTAACAATTCAGCACAGGTCTCAGCATTTATTTGCTGAGACCGTGGAAAAATACAAATTATACAAAATCGGGCAATTTGCATACGTAGGTATTGCCCGATTTCCGTAGTTGTTCAGTGATTCTGAACAGCTACGAAACATTATAAAAAGGAAAAATAAGTGTGGCATACATAGGAATATGGGGGAAATTCAAATGAAGAAAAGAATGGCAGTATTATTAGTATTGGGATGCGTGGGAGCTCTTGCAGGTTGTGTCGAAATCAGCGACAAGGATGTGAAGGAACTTAGCGATACAACCAAGAATGTGGTTGAAGAGGTTGCAGACCAGACAGCAAATATTAGGGATAGTGAGGAAGAACATGTATTGTCTGTGAAAGGTGGGCATCCCGAAAGTTACCCTAATGCAACCTATGGAAAGGCTTTTGAGGATTTCTTTGCTTATCCAACTTGGAAATACTTTAAGGGGACGAAAGAAGGTTCTGATGAGGATGGAGATGGAAAGCCGGATACGGAGGAAGAAAATGTAGATATAGTAGAGTTTACCGGGTATTGCACCTATCAGGATGTGGAGGTGAAGGCATTAATTCAGTTTACGTTAAATGATGATAACACTTTCACAGCTACATATCTATCCTATAATGATGTGCCTCAGAACAACTTAATGCTGTGTGGGTTATTAGAAAAAGTATTTGAAGATTATGAGGGTGATACGGAAGTCAAAACTACACAGAATGAAGAAACGTCTGCAAGTGAAGATGAGCTTTTACAGGAGTTTATCAATTTGTTATGCTCTTATAGCGATCCGCCAGATTGTGAAGGCGAAGAGTTACAAGCTTATTTTGAAAACGAATACGAGCAGTGGAAAGAAAACAGTCAGGACAGTCGTATCTATATGGGAGATGATGGACACCTGAAATTAAAAGACGATGTAAGTGAACTAACAGGAACCTGGGACGATACATACAGCCAAAGGGCCCATATGACTATAAAAGAAGTATCAGGAAAGCTATATGTACAGATAGAGTGGTCAAGCGGTGCCGCAGATAATACAAAGTGGAACTTTAGTAGTTCTGATATTGCAAATCTGGGAAATGATAGCATAAAGATTTCTTATAAGGATTGTAAAGAAGTAGATGAACATTATAATGAAGATGGTACTTGTACAGAGACTGTGGTTTCTTCCGGGGGCTCTGGGTACATGTATTACGATGGAAAGATTATGACTTGGAATGATAATAATTTTTCCACCAGTACTAACTGTACTTTTACCAGAACTCAGGATACAGCAGGTAACAGTGTGCCGTCCAAAGAGTACATTATTGAAGAAAGTAATTTCAGGGAGCTGACAGAGGCAGATTTATATCATCTTACAGCCGAGCAATGCAGAATTGCCAGAAATGAAATATATGCAAGGCATGGAAGGATGTTTCAGGATGCAGCATTGCAACAGCACTTTGAGAGCTGTTCCTGGTATACAGGCATGTATTCAGCTTCTGAATTTTCAGATGATATGCTAAGCAATATAGAGCGAAAAAATTTGCAGACCATATCAGCTTATGAAACTAAGATGGGGTATAAGTAAGTGAAAAAAGCCACCATATAGATTTGCGTCTCTGGCTTTAGACGCAAAAATTTTGTGGCAAGTGAATAATTACAAACAAAATATTATTTAACACAGAACCTCGCCAAACATATGGCGAGGTTCTGTGTTATAATGTTGTTACATAAAAAGGAAGGGGGGCAGAGATGGACAAGGTAACGAGACTTTTAAATATACGAAGGCGGATTCACCAAAGGAAGTCATTAAGCGAATCATTGAGCCAGTGGGAATTATCTTTTCAGAATATTATTTTTATCTCAATGCGTTTATTGATGATAAGGATGAACAGGGAAAGTATATTCACAAATATGGTTACCCTGCGATTTTCCGTCTGGACAGGATTAAGTCATATAAAAAAGTTGGAGAAAAATTTCAGATTCCCTATGCCTCAAGGTTTGAAGAAGGAGAGTTTCGCAAGAGAATTCAGTTTATGTATCCGGGAAAGCTGATGAACCTTCAATTAAAGTACTATGGAAACAATCCGGAACCCATATTGGACCGATTGCTAACAGCCAAAATTGTGAATCAAAAGGCAGATGAAACCGTTATTGAGGCAGAAGTGTATGGCAAAGGAATTGTGATGTGGTTGCTAAGTCAGGGAAGCAATATAGAGGTTATAAAACTAGATTCATTGAGACAGGAAATGAAACAAAAATTATTGGAGATGCTAGAGCGGTATTAAAAGAATAATAATTTCACAGTTTTTATTTCTTTTTATGCTAATTTGGTATATAATATTAGCACAAAAGGAAGTGATATTGTGACACAAATGGAGCGGATTAAAAAACTGATTACAACAAATGATGGAATAATTCAAACATCCCAGGTAGCTGCTGAAGGAATTTCAAAAACGGTATTATATCAGTATATAAAAGATAATGATATGCAGCAGATTTCACATGGAATTTATGCCCAAAAGGATGCTTGGGTAGATGCGATGTATTTGGTGCATCTTCGATGCGGACAGGCCGTTTTTTCCCATGAAACAGCACTTTATTTCCACGATTTAACAGATCGGGAACCATTAGAGTATGAAATTACCGTAAGGACGGGATACAATCCTTCCAGGCTGAAAAATGATGGAATCAAGGTATACACGGTGAAAAAAGAGTTGCATGGGGAAGGAATTATATTGAGACACACGCCCTTTGGACATTTAGTTCCAGTCTACAACATGGAAAGAACAATCTGTGATATTATCAGAAATCGTAATAATACAGAAATGCAGACATTACAAGGTGCTCTGAAGGGATATGTAAAACGAAAGGATAAAAATCTACGATTACTTATGCAGTATGCGTCAAAATTTCATATAGATAAAACTCTAAGGCAATATTTGGAGGTACTGTTATGATTAAAACAGCAAAACAGTTAAAAGACTTAATTCGTAATTTATCAAAACAAAAGTCTGCAGATGCACAGATTTTAATGAGAAATTATATGATGGAACGTTTTTTGGAAAGAATTTCAATCTCAAAATATCAGGATAAATTTATTCTAAAAGGTGGTATGCTAGTAGCTGCAATGGTGGGAATAGATGCTCGTGCTACTATGGATATGGATGCGACAATCAAGGGAGCAAATGTAAATGTGGAATCGGTAGAAAGTATAATTACAGATATTCTGTCTGTTCCATTGGAGGATGATGTAAGATTTCGTATTAAACAAATTTCAGAAATAATGGATGAAGCGGAATAACCAAAACTAAATCTTAAAGAGAAGATGAAGTTTTGGAAAGAACATATGGAAAGCTTTGCAGGAATGTCAGAAGACGAATTTGACAAAATATCATCCGATATTGAAGTGGATTATCAGCCCTTGGAAGGGGATGTGGTGTATGTACGAAGGAGGATAAATAAAATCCCCTGTCTGGTTGGAGATAGAGAGTTAGTATCTAAAGCTGGGGAGCAGTTGGTGTATGGTCAGGGGTCAGCAGTTCGTTTTCACTTTCGAATGGGTTCGAAGCTGGTAGATCAGTATGGAGGATATATTCCGGTATTGTATCGAATGGAAAATTTTGCACCAGAACTAGCATCAGATCTGGTAGAAAAAGTTTTAAAGGAAGATGAACTGTGCCGGGAGTTTAACACAAAGTCTGTTCCCTGTGTCTATGATTGTGTATCCGGAAAATACAGATATGAGAATCTGGTGCTAAGGGATACTCTAAAATCACAGTTCTTCATGAAAGACAATTATCCGTATACAGAAAATATGAAAGAGCAGATACTGCAGGATGCTAGAGAACACTGGAAGATTAGCGGGGAGATGCATATTGAAATTACTTCTATAGTAAGAAGATTTTATAAGGTAGGAATTGCATTGGAGGATTTATGCATATAAGAGAGGGAGCCATCGCATGAAATACGGTGGCTTCCTTTTAAAATCTCACATCTTCTCTGTCAACATTATAAGATTACACCGTAGTATTTACCCCATTTACAGCCGCATGCTCGTCCTCCTCCATAGGAATTACCAGACATTTCTGTCCATTGATAATTTCAGAATGAATCTGGCTTACCTTTTCTGGTTTTACACGAAGGATTACGTCATAGGTTTTGGTGACAGGCACGTCGTCTTCAATGGAAACTGCTCTGGTTTCGTCCAGCTGTTGTTTCAGGTTTTCTACCTGTTCCACAAGCTGTAATCGTTCTCTTCGTTTCTCATTTGCTTCTAAGATTTTCGTGTCTACTAAGTGTCCGGCTTCTGGTACCGCCTGTCCAAAGATATCATTGTATTTCTTTTCAATTATCTCAATATTTTCTTTCGAAACACCACTGTCCGACAATACGGAAGACATTGTGGAGACAGTCATAGGAACAGGTTCCGGCTCCTTGTCTTCTTCCGGAATGGGAATCAAATCATTGATATTGGACTGAATTTCCATAAACAGTCCTTTGGCTTCCTCATCTTCCTCTCCAATCACATGTTTTACGATGCCCTGAAAGGTAAGTTTTTCCTCGGTGGCAGTGAATTTCGATGTAAGTCCCAAACCGTTTTCTACAAGCTCATTGTGGGGAGCCTTTGGGTTTTTGGTATAAAATAAGAGGGAATGGATGTCACTGCTTCTATCCACAAAGGCAGGGAATAAAAATCCGGTATCGGGTACTCCTACCACCCAGTCACGGATACGGGAACCAATACGGTTTTCATCTTCGCGGTAACCAAGTCCCGGCTTTGACAATGCCACCGGGCAGATGGCACAGAGCATATATTCATACACTTCTTCAGATTCATCTAATTTATTGTTGTCCGTGGTTTTTGTCATAACGTCATAGGCATCCATGAATAGAAGAATCAGGTAATTGCCTGGATAATAATAATTTTCAATGATCAAATCAAAAAATGCATCTACCAGCTCATCATTTTTTAATCCGGAAGATTTTAATCCCATAAGAAACTGCTGTTTTCCCCCGGCTCCTTCTTCCTCTAAAGGATACTCTAAATGTAAAATATTGTTTCCCAGAGTACCGGATAAGGTTTTTTTGGCAATTTCTAAGTATTTATGTAATTCTTCCTCTTCTAAATTTAGGAAGGTTTCTCCAAAGGTGGTGACCTTGTTCCGTTCACCATCTACGTAGCATCCGCAAAGACGGCTGAAAGTACAGTCATCTTTTTTGAAACGTCGTTTTAATTCTAATATATCTTTTTTGTTCACATTACTCATAATATGTTCCCCTTTCTGT
Organism: uncultured Lachnospiraceae bacterium; assembly: GCA_902767135.1. Taxonomy (GTDB): domain Bacteria; phylum Bacillota; class Clostridia; order Lachnospirales; family Lachnospiraceae; genus RUG11237. Next base: position 35,894 of record CACXGE010000004.1, read on the forward strand.
ATGTTCATTATCTAAGTATAAGGGATGGGAATCCATTTTACAAGGGGGATGCGACCCCCATATAAGGGGATGCGCCCCCCTATATGGTAATGGAATAAGATTTTAACCATTGGTTGATTTGGATAAAGTAAGCAAGGAGTTGTGGACCGGCCATCAGCTGTCCATACCAAGGCTTGGCATAGGACATTGGTGTGTAGAGAAAATGGAAACACCGTTCTTTATCCAGAAATTGCAGAACAGGTTCGCTGTTGCTGGTTAGAATACGTAAGAACTCTTCCTTTAATAACTGTTCGTACACAGGATGATATGTCTTTGGATAGGGACTTTTCTTTCGGAATAGAATGCTGTCTGGCAATAGCCCCCGGGCAGCATTTCGCAACAGTCCTTTTTCAGTATTCCCCATATATTTTATGCTCCATGGCACATTGAATACATATTCTACAATCCTATGGTCGGCAAAGGGCACACGGGCTTCTAAGCTGTGATACATACTGGTTCGGTCCATTCGCTCTAATAATGTTGCCATAAACCATTTCAGGTTCAGATAAGAAAGTTCCCGTCGCCTTTTTTCTTCGGGATGTTCCCCAGGTAAGACGGGGGTTTCGGCAATGGTAGTTTCGTATGCAGCCATAGAGTAACCGTCCAAATCCAGATGTTTCCGAAGAGAAGGTTTTAAAAGCGAAGTACGGGCATCCATGTCATAACTCCAGGGAAATGCATTTCGCTCAAACATATCCTTTCGATAGAACCATGGATAGCCCCCAAAAATTTCATCGGCGCACTCTCCGGTCAAGGTTACCCGGTGTTCTTTGCTGACCTCACCACAAAAATAAAGTAAGGAGGATTCCACATCAGCCATACACGGATAGTCTCTGGCGAACATAGCAAAGGTAAGATTTCCATAAAGCTGTTCATTGCTGCATTGCAGCACATGGTGGTCTGTGTTTAAGTAGTCTGCCATTTCTAAGGCGTAGGGTAAATCCTGACTTGGCTGGAAAGAGTTAGCTTCAAAATATCGTTCATTTCCTTCAAAGTCAAAGGAATAGGTAGAAAGTGTTTTTCCTTGTTCTTTTAAGCGGTTTGCAACTACAGCGGTTACAATACTGCTGTCGAGCCCACCGGATAAAAAGGTGCAGATGGGAATATCAGATAACATCTGCATCTGAATGGCGGACTGTAAAAGATAGGAGGTTTTCTCAATGGTAGCATCCAGGGAGTCGGTGTGCTCCATACTTTCTAACTTCCAGTAAGTATGTTCTGTCATAGAATCTTTTGTTATTTTTAAGAAGGTTCCTGGAAGAACTTCCTTTATGTTTTTGTACACTGTTTTTCCATAGGTGTGGGCAGGGCCTAAGGCAAAGAGCTGGCATAAACCCTCCTCATCCACTTTGGCTAAACTTTTATCGTAGCAAAACAAAGCCTTGATTTCAGAGCCAAAAATTAGGGCTGAGCCTTTCTTAGTAAAAAAAAGCGGCTTTACCCCCAGTCTGTCACGGCACAGGGTCAACTGTTTTTTGTGGGTTTCCCATATGGCAAAGGCAAAGATACCGTTTAATTTGGAAAAGATATCATCCCCCCACAGGGCATAACCAAGCAGCAAAACTTCCGTATCACAGGTAGTCTGAAAGGTCAGACCCATCTGCTCCAGTTCTCTGCGAAGTGTTGTCATATTGTAGATTTCTCCATTGTAGATAATCCAATAATCCTCTGTAGGGGTTTGATAGTGCATGGGTTGACTGCCTTTGGCAAGGTCTAGAATGGACAGTCGGGTATGACTCAGCCCGCAAAAATTGTCCAAATAGGTACCGTCCTCGTCAGGCCCCCGGTGTTTCTGGGCATGATTCATTTTCTCTAAGATTGTCTGGTAGGTATCCCTATGAAAAATTAAGTTTCCTTTTGTATCAAAAAAACCGCCAATAGCGCACATGGGCTTAGGTTCCTTTCTTTTTTGATTTATTGTAACTGATTCAGTACAGGTCTTAACATTTACTGCTGAGACCGTAGAAAATGCAAATTTTACAAAAATGGGACAATGATGCATTTGTCTGCATTGCCACATTTACGTATCTGTTCCGTAGTTCTGAACAGATACAATTTATTTTAGCGTATGACTGGTTGAATTTGCTTACCTTGTAGTGCTTCTTTTATGGAAGGTATCAGTAAATCCAAATGTGCAATCATGGAGTTTGGTTTCTTGTCTGGTGCATCCTGGCCAAATGGGACAAAGAAAATATGCTTGGTATTCATTAAGAGACCAATGTTTTTGAAATTCATTCCCAGGGCATCGTTGGTGGAAATAGAGATAAGTAAAGGTTTTTCATTGCGAAGGTGTGCTTTGGCTGCCATTAGAACAGGACTGTCGGTAATGCCGTTGGCAAGTTTTGCGATGGAATTACCAGTACAGGGCATGATTATCAATAAGTCTAAGAAACCGCCTGGCCCGATAGGCTCTGCAGTTTCAATAGAAGTGATGGCCGCCCTTTCACAGATTGTTTCAATTTCCTTCTGAAAATCACAGGCATCTCCAAACCGACTGTTAATCTTTTGGGCCTGAAAAGAAAGAATAGGGTATAACTGGCATCCTTCCTTCATTAAGTGCTCCAGCTCTTTTATGGCTGCCTTGTAGGTGCAAAAAGAACCGGTGAATGCAATACCAATTTTTAGACCTTGTAGCGTCATGAATTACCTCCAGATAGCTATTATATTTTTTAAATTATTTTTTATACTTATAAGTTACATGATTTGTTGGATTCCGTGTTTTTTAATACAAAGTCGGTGAGGATATCAGCAGAAGAGTCGGGAGCATATTTTCCGGGAAGAGACATACACAATTTTACATTCAGCTTCCGCTTTTTTGCATAATCTAAATCCATACCGTAGGGAAAGGATGCAATTTCATAAATCCAGGCTTTGGGAGAAACCAGGTCTAAGATATGGTTTGGCAGGACCTTGGCAGGGATGGTATTGACAATCATAGGATACCCAGGAATGATTTTCTTTAGATTTGACAGTGGTTCTACACAGTGACCATAGCCAAAGGCTTCCATAAGGGAGGCTTGGTTTCTTGCACAGATACAGGTGCGCATTTGAAGTGCCTGGAGTTTTGCCGCCAGGGTTTTGGCACAAGTGCCGTAGCCTAGAATAAGTACCGCTTTGCCATGAAGATTTTCAGAAGTGGAGAGAATCATCTCAGCAATCAATCCTTCGGCTGTGGCAATGGAATTAAAGATGCTGATAGTTCTTTGTTCCATAAAATCAAAATACACCACATTTTTTTTCTGAAACATCTCACAAAAGTCTGGTGGAATACAGCCCCCAAATATCTTTTGATTTGGTGTGATATGATTCCTTAAAACAGAAAGAAGCTCTAGGGATGAGAAGATGGTATTGGTTGCAATATTTAAATTCTCCCCTTTGAACATGGGTAAAGGAAAAATAATGTTTTCACTGGTTTTTAATAAGGTTAACAGATTCGGGGCGTAAAAAGAGTTTTTGGGGTTCTCCGCCACACCGTAATGGCAGCAGTTCTCATGGTCAGACAGTTCTTCTAATATGAGTTTTTGGCGAAGGTCCCCGCCAATGACTCCATATTTATAGGGAAATCTTGAAATAAAAAACACCTCACAAAAATGTATCTGAATTTATATTCAACAGATAGGATTCCTTTTAGTGTATGCAGGCAAGTGAAAAAGTGTGTAAGAAGTGAGCCAAGGGGGAGCCAAGGTTACTGTACAGACGCAAGCTTAACACTTGCTGTAAAGCTATGCGCCAAGAATGATATTGTGCGAAATTTCAGCCCCATGCATCGTAGATGCATTTTAAATGGGCTGAAATCGTTACTGTGCACA
>CACXGE010000005.1 GCA_902767135.1 uncultured Lachnospiraceae bacterium
CTTGTTTTAGCACTAATGGAGATATGTTATGTGTGGAATGACAACTGATTTATAAATATTAATAAATCGGAGGTTTTTATGAACTACATAATAAGAAAAATAAAGCAAGAAGAAGTAAAGTTATTGGATACCTTTTTATATGAGGCGATATATATTCCAGAAGGTGAATGCAGGACAAAATCGCTTGCACTATATAACAAACAATCTTCTGATATTCCGTTTTTTATTAGATGATTTCCAAGTATATGCTATTGATACCATTGGGCATCCGAGGAAAAGTGCAGAGACAGATCTTTCTCCCCGTGGTTATGATTATGGAAAGTGGGCAAGCGAAGTGATAGATGAATTGGGATATGAGAAAATGCTCTGTTTTGGAGGCTCGTTTGGCGGAGGTATTTTGGCAAAACTGATGTGCTATTCACCGGATAAAGTTGAGAAAGCAGTCTTGATTGTTCCATCAGGAATTAATAATGCATTTCCTGTTTCATCTGCTAAAATGATGATTCCTCTCATCCAATATAGAGTTACGAAAAAGGAAAAATATCTGATAGCAAGAGAAAAAACAAAGGAGATATTCAAATTGAATAATTTAGGACGGAAATTATTAAAATGCTTAAAAATACTTATTCTTATAATACTGGTAATCATAATAGTATTTTTGCTGGTTAGAGCTATTGGAAAATATCTAAATGGAAAGACACCGGACAATGGGATAAACGAATCAAAGTACATAGATGTTAATGGTACGAAGCAGTGGATCAGTATATATGGAGAAGATAAAGATAATCCTGTTTTGCTTTACCTTCATGGTGGACCGGGTTCCGCTACAAGTGCTTATGATTATGCATTTACAAGAAAATGGGCAGATGTGTATACCGTAGTAACATGGGATCAAAGAAACTGTGGTAAAAGTTATGACGAGGGACAGAATAATGTGGTTCTGACTTATGATCTTATGATGAGTGATGGCAAAGCGGTCACAGAATATGTTTTGAATTATCTGGGAAAAGAGCAATTGACTCTGTTAGGACATTCCTGGGGATCTTATTTCGGCAGTAATTTAGCTCTTGCATATCCAGAGTATTATGATTGCTTCATTGGAACAGGACAGCTGGTAGATATGCATCAAAATGAAGTTGCGTTTTTGGAAATTGCAAAAAGCTGGGTAGGAAATGATTCAGAAGGTTTGGAGCTTTTGGAAAAATTGTCTCCTGATAGTTTCACAGAAGAACACTTTAATGCCAGAAACATGCTTATGAAAAAGTATGGCTATGACATGATGGTGGATGGAACGGATTACAATATGCCCGCCACAGTCATTTTTAATCCCTATTATTCCTTAACTGACTGGGTTAAATTTTTGCAGGTTGATTACAGCGTATACATGAATTTTTTGATGTCAGATGAGTTCGAAAAATTTTCTCTGACAGGTAAGAATGAATATAAGATTCCATATTACAATATTAATGGAGATCGTGATTACCAGACAAATTATAAGCTGGCACAGAATTATTTCGATGAAATAGATGCTCCGTATAAAAAAATATATCTTATGGAAAACACAACACATGGATTGTTAGAATCAAAATCTGAAGAATTCTCAGAGATTTTGCATGAGATAGCGATAGAATAGGAAATGGATCTATGTCAATACCTTGGACACAAAAAGTTGAACTTTTCCTCCTTGCCTAATAGACAAGGAGATATCGTTTTAAGCTGCAAGAGCCTCATCCTCAACCTGCTGTAAATGGTATAATAAAACCATCACTTTTCGGCAGTTAAAAACCGACACTTTTCAAGTTGAAATTCCAGTAATCATATAAATCAAACCAAAGAATGTATATAATAACATTCGGAGGTGAAGAAAGGATGATGGATTGGATTATGTATGCTGATATCCAAGACCTAAAACGAAAGGGTCTAAAAAGAGCCCGGGTAGCTAAAATATTAGGGATTCATCGGGAAACGGTTACAAAATATTGGAACATGACTCCTGATGAATTTGAAGCTGCTAAATCAAAACACCGGGAAAGAAAACCAGATATAAATACGTTTTCTGGCAGGAACGACCATTTACAACAGAATCTTTTGTACAGGCTCACATGAAAGCATTCGAATATTTTGTAGGACGTCCGCGGGAAATAGTATATAATCAGGATAAGATACTTGCAGTAAGCGAAAATAATGGCGATATTATTTATACTACCGGTTTTCAAAATTATCTTAATGAAATCAAATTTTCTGTTTATCTATGTCGTGGAGCTGATCCGGAGTCAAAAGGAC
>CACXGE010000006.1 GCA_902767135.1 uncultured Lachnospiraceae bacterium
GCGCCAAATCTCTGATTTGTGTGCATCAGCTTTACGAAACTTCCATGGAATACATTTATAGTGGTCTCAATTTTGAGATGGAAGTTTGAATATGCGAAAAGAGCGTCACCGCTTTGCAGTTCCGCTCTTTTCACAAAAACTATATAATAATAATGAGGGGGAGTAGTAAATTTACTTGGGGGAATAAATTTACTATAAAAAAGGTATAATATCGAGATTTCAAATTTCTTTTGCGTCCTGAAATTTGTCTTCTCTTGTACAGCAAAATAAATATAACATGTATTTAAATATATGTCAATAGTTTTTTAAAATTTTTTTATTTTTCGTAATACTTTGTAATATTTGCGTAATATTCAAGGTGCTAAGACCAAATTTCCCCTGCTAATTTTAAATTATTCTCTGTGTCGTAGTACAATTCCTGAAAACGGCGGTAATTCAAAGAATACGTGACCATTTCTCACCTGAAAGTCCACCTTTCCTACCGAATAATAAGAATCTGTGCTAAACATAATTCTCTTCATAACAGCTTCCCTTGGCACACCAATCTCCCATACCGGAAGCTCACACTGTCTTGGACGTTCGGAATTGTTAAACGCCACTACAATATGTTCGTCCTTGCTAAATCTTCCATAGGCAATATACTGGTAGTCTGCACCCAGGAATTTTAAGGAACCATGTGAGAAACAAGGATTCTCTTTGTGCATCCGAATGGCTTCTCTGTGAAATTCAATGAGTTCCATATCCTCCCGTCCCCAGGGATAGGTTCTTCTGTTATCCGGGTCTGTGAAACCACAAAGCCCCGCCTCGTCCCCATAATAAAGGGTGGGCGCCCCAGGCCATGTCATCTGCATAATCACAGCCTCTCTCAAAACTGCTTTGTTTACCCCTTCATTGGCTGCATCCGGTCCTAAACTGTTGGTTCTTCCCACCCTACGGTTGGTTCTTGTCAGAAACCTGGAATGGTCATGATTTGACAGTTCATTCATAGCTGTCTGTAAAGACGGGGTGGAAAAACTTGCCATATGATGCTTCATGGCTCCAATAAAGGAATCTGCATTACCGTATAAACCATCTTCTCTGGAATCACTGTGCTTTTCCATACCGGTAAAGAACCAGGTTAACGGCTCCATAAAGGCATCATAGTTCATTACCGTATCCCATTCATCCCCCTGCAGCCATTCATTGGGATTTCCATAATGTTCTGCCAGAATAATAGCCTCCGGATTTGCCTCTTTTACAGCCTTTCTAAAATCCTTCCAAAATTTATGGTTAAATTCTCCCGAATGTCCTAAATCCGCTGCCACATCAAGTCTCCATCCATCTACGTTAAAAGGAGGGGAAACCCATTTCTTTCCTACTTCCATAATGTAATTATATAGCTTTTCCGAACCTTCATAATTTAACTTTGGCAAAGTATCATGTCCCCACCAGCCATCGTAGGTATGGTTGTATGGCCACCTGTCCTCATGAAAACTAAAGAAAGAATGATACGGACTCTCCCTGTCTACATAAGCGCCTTTTTCATATCCTTCCTGCATTTCATAGATTCTCTCTCTGTCCATCCACTTGTTAAAAGAACCACAATGGTTAAATACACCGTCTAATATTACCTTCATACCACGCTTGTGTACCTCCTCCACAAGCTCTATAAAGAATTGATTGCTGGCCTCTAAGTTTTTCTTATCTGTCACACGCTTAATATACTTTGTAGCCTGGGCATTATCCCCTACTCCCTCTGGCAGAGCTTCTCCCCCATCTTCTACAATCTTTCCATAATGAGGGTCGATATAGTCATAATCCTGACTATCGTACTTGTGATTGGATGGGGATACAAACAATGGATTAAAATAAATAACCTCAACCCCCAAGTTCTGCAGATAATCTAACTTATCCATAACCCCCTGTAAATCTCCACCATAAAAAGAACGCACATCCATGGAGGAAGGATACTGATACCAGTCCTTTACCTGCTGTACCGTGTCTCCAATATAGCTGTATTCTCTATCCACTACATCATTTGTCTTGTCACCATTACAAAATCGGTCTACAAAAATCTGATAAATCACCGCCCCCTTTGCCCAATCCGGAGTGTGGAATCCCGGATAAATAGAAAATGCATAGTAAGGTTCAATGTGTTTTGTCACACCTAACTTATTAAAATAACAGTTCAATGCACCAGATTTCACCTGAAAATAATAGCGAATGCTCTCTTCTCCTACCACAAACTTTCCTTCATAATAATCAAATACGTCGTTTGTCTCACATTTTTTCATGGGATAATCCCCATGGGTTGTGATAATTTTCACAGCATCTACGTTATCTTTTCCTGTGCGAAAACGTACTGTAACTTCTTCTCCTGCATTCGGCTCCATAGGACTTAGATACTGGGATGTAGCATCACTAAACAAAGCCCTCTTATTGAGTACCGGTCGCATGGTGGCAATGTAAATCTGTTTTTTCTCATACTTACCTAGATTATGAATATTCATTTGGTTTCCCTTCTCTTTCTATTTTTACCTTGACAGATGTCTCATATTTTTCATCCGATTTGTTACTGTTTGCAAATACCTTTGTCCAGTAACCCTTTGTTTTCGTAACCGTTCAGCCGGGGGCTAAACGGTTGCTTGTTTTCTTCCTCCGTCACACCATATTGACTGTATCTTGCTTTTTCGTATAACTGATGCAACTGGAGATTTTCTAAAGTCATCTCTAAGTTAGCTATTCTTTCTATTTCCTCTGGTGATGCCCAAAGTGGTATTTTCTCTTTCGTGTGGTTTCTAATTGTTTTTCGGTATTTTCTTCGAATCTGTTCATTCATATTATGATTTTTTTTAAATTTTTTTTGTGCTCTTTTCTCCTTATGACACACATCTTCCATTTCTTCTGCAGCTTTTATAAATTCAATGGTATCACCATTATCCTTTTTCTCTTGTTTCAGATAACAGTATATCCCATAAATAATACCCAAAACAACAACAAAAGCAATCACGCCAAGAAGTATCTTTAAAAAATAACCAAACCAGGGACCGCCTTCATAAGCCTGGTTCATGGTCTGCCTCTGAGCCAGTTCAGCCATATATGCATCATTTTGATTGGTAATTTCTCTCATTGCCATTCTTCCCATATCTGAATACAGTCGAATCTGCATATCTCCACTTAAAAGATTTAAAAGCTCATACATTTTCTGTGTCATATAATAGGCTATCCTCTCGTTTCTTCCCCAAAACATCCCTACACAGACAAATGTAAGTACCGAGATAACAGAAAAAAAGTAAACCTTAGCTAACTGGGCACTAGGATATCGTTCCAGTCTCTTATGTAATGATTTAAAATTCTCCATATTTTCCGTTGCTACCTTTGCCAGATACAACAGTAGATACAAAATCCCCAAAATTCTCTGTTTCCCTTCCCCATGATATTTTGTAAAATACAATGGCACATAGCAAAACAAAATAAACAAAATCCACACCGGTGTCACTTCCATAATGAGCAGTCCTTTTTTTCTGGTATGTTCTAAGGTAATACACAATGCCCCACAGAAAAGGAAAATACTAAACATAATAAACTCTGTAAGATTTCTGTTCAGCAGGTAATACCCCAATACTACAAGTTCCATTCCTGCACCTGCTAAAAAATAGCCTGCCAGAAAAGGAAAAGAATTTCCCTGATAAGTAATCAGAAACATTGCTATAACAACCAAAATACTTCCTATCAATTTTGGGGAATCAAAGGTATAATATACACTCAAAAACACAAGGATTAAATTCATGCAAGAAAAAATATCTTTTCGATTCATATCTTACACCTCCCACAAAAGCTTCTCTACTCCAGCTTCCTGCACTGGCTCATACTCTGCACCTGTTATGGAACATTTTGTCAAGACAATATGCAGCACATTTCCTGCTATCTTTTCCCCACGCAGCTTCTCCAAAATTTTTGTCCCATACCCCTGGGATTCATTTTTAGAAATCAATACATAACAGTTTGCCTGCTCATTTACATTCAATTGTTCTATCAGTTCTGTCAACTCCACAGTTTCCCTATTTACATCGACTTCTGCCAGACTTTCATTGATAGAGTGTAATTTGTAAGCATCCTTTCCCATAGGAATCTGTACCTGGTTTCTGAATGCATCCAATGCCATGGCTGCATTGCTGTACACTGCCACATCTCCCCCCTGCTTCAATATCCTTCCTGCCAAAGAGGAGGTCAAGGATATTCCCTCCTCTGCCAGTTCTAGTTCCTTCCAGATTCCCTTATCTGACACATCTAAGATAATACAACACTTAAGACTTGCCATACTGTCATATAGATTTACCATCAAATCCTCCCCTTTGGCACTGGCTTTCCAGTTGATACGCTTCATTTCATCTCCTGCTCTGTATTCCCGGATTCCTGCAAAGGAAAGCATATCTTCCTGATAACGCTGTCTGGTTTGTATGGTTCCATACACAGAGGAGATAAGTAAATTTAATTTTTCCGTATTTACCTGTTTCGGGAACACATAAAGATCTGTGTTCTGTGGCAGTTCTATGTAATAGTCCTTGGTCATCAACAGATTATATACATTGATTTCTGCCGACTGAATAAAATAGTGACCCCTGACGCTTCCCCGAAAGTTAAGTTTTCTGGTAACTCTCTGATTCCACAACAAAGAGAATACTTCTCGTCTCACCGTAGTATCGCTGACCACCATATTCTCTGTTTTCTCAAATTCCAGCCCTGTTTTTGTGCGAAAGGATACATGGAGCACAGGCAGGGGAAACCATTTTCTATTTTCAATTACCTCTGTGAGATATCCTTCTTCCTCATAATCCACATAATTTGTATGGAATTTTATCCTTGCCCCAAAACCCTTCTGATACACCAGGTGAAAAATCAAATTCTGTAATACATATGCTATGATTCCTGCGAATAACATTAAAATCAGTAACATTTTCCCACCTGCCTAAATTCTTGTATTCCAGGATTCTGTAGGGAGTGACACCTGTTCTAAAATGCTCCGAATAAAATTAATTGCCTTCTGCCCGGACTCTGTCATGAAGCGCATCTGGATTCTATGGGCAAGTACCCCTACAGCAACCGCCTTGATATCCTCCGGCACCACATACTCCCTTCCCTGAATCAGTGCATAAGCCCTTGCTGCATTAAGTAAACACAAAGTTCCCCTTGGACTGACTCCATTTTCTATCTGGGAATCCTCTCTGGTTCTCTTCACCAAATCTGCCATATATCCGAGAAGCAATGGGTGTACATAGATATCTTTCACTTTATTTCTCACTGCCATAATTTCTTCCTTGGTAACTACGCTTTCCAAGATTTCCAAGGGACTGTTTTTCATAAATCGTTCCATCATTTGTATCTCTTCTTCCTTATTGGGAAGCCCTACAGACAGTTTCATTAAGAATCTGTCAAGCTGTGCCTCCGGCAATGGAAAAGTCCCCAGTGTTTCTAGTGGATTTTCCGTGGCAATGACAAAAAATGGCTGTTCTAAAGCATAGGTAGTTCCTTCGATACTTACCTGTCCCTCTTCCATGCTTTCTAATAATCCTGCCTGTGTTCTTGGAGTGGCACGGTTGATTTCATCTGCCAGAATAATATTTGCAAATATGGGACCTTTCTGAAATTCAAATTCTCCGGTGTTTTGTCGAAATATATTTACTCCGGTAATATCCGAGGGGAGCAAATCCGGAGTAAACTGAATTCGTTTGAATTCACAATCCATGGATTTTGCCAAAGTCTTTGCAAGCACCGTCTTTCCTGTTCCTGGTACATCTTCCAATAACACATGTCCCCCTGCAACAAAGGCAGTTAATACCAGGTCAATCACCTGTGACTTTCCTATGATTACTTTTTCCATGTTCTCTTTGATTTTTATCATCGTGTTGTCCATAGCATCCTCCCCAGCATTTATACACTGTTATTTTTTTCACATTATACCATTATTCTCAACGTCTGTCATTGTATATTTCAATAAAGTAACGAAACCGGGTTCAACGAACCCGGTTCTCTGTACTATGCACTATTCTTTTGTTCTTGTTCTTTATCTTCCTGGCTACCTTCTGTATTTCTCAATCCACCTCACTGCAAAATCAACTAATTCCCTCTGTTTCATAAAAGTCAATGTTCCGTTTCCCAACATCACTTTTTCTACTCTGCATTCCTTTTCAAATGCTTTCCCAATATCGCAGAAATCTTCTCCATCCACATATAGTGTTTCATATGTCTTCCAGACACGGTTACCATTCTCCATGATAGCACTGCTTTCCTTGGTCATGTGTTTGGATGGATAGTCTGCACGTACATCTGCTAAATGGATAGAAGTATTCTTATCATAATCTACCCCTATCAGCAAAACATATCCATCCAATGCATACAATTTTCCCACCGGAGAATCCTCTCCAAAAATATTTGACAAGTCATGATTTCTGGTCAAATATTCCGCCTGCTTTCCCCAGGCTGCCACAGAGCGGGCTGGATGGTCACTGCGCTTGGTCCCCGGCCACTTGCGAAACATTTCAGCCACCGCTCCCATGGTGTTTGTTGGTGTAATGTCCTTATCATAGGCTGGCCAGTTATCACGGATTGTCTGCCACCATTCCTTGGGTTCTTCCCAGTGCACCCCCGCCTCTGGGTCAAGGTTTTTCCAGGACTGTGTAGGCATCATAATAGTTCCTTCCTCCCCTACACTCTCAATCAATGCCTCTATCACCATCTGGGCACCACCACATACAAACCCTAGGCTGCTTAAAGATGTGTGCACCATAATTGCCTGTCCAGACTGAACTCCCACTTGTTCCAATGCTACTTTGATATCCTCTTTTAATACAATCTTTCGTTCCATGAGTTACCTCCCTATATTTTTTTGTTTCCTTATTTTCTTTTGGATATTCCTACGGATCACTATGGGAACCATCTCCCCAGACAAATTCTAAACCTTGTCCACAACAAGCGGTTGCATCCTGAATCATCACATAATGATAAGATTGAGCCGTAGGTTCATACCACACTGCTGAATAGTTTCCCCTGACTTTCCTTAATAATTTTTCTGTCATATACACCCCTTTATTTCAATGCCTGCTTTAAAATTTCCAGATTGCTCTCCATTACCTTAAGATAGGTTATCCCTCCCTGAATATCTTTTGTTGTTACAGACTGGATGGAATTAAGAGCTAAAATTTCCTGGTTCTTTTCCTTGGTATTTGATACAATCGTCTCTGCGATTTTCTGGTTGGAACCCTCAATAACCATAATATTAGAAAGTCCTAGTTCATCTACCTTGTTTGCTAAAAATGTAATCGTTTCAAAACTTGCCTCACTTTCTGCAGAACAACCTACAAACGCCGCATAATAGTCAAGACCATAGTCATCCACCATATATCGGAAGGGAAATCTGTCTCCAAATACAATGGTTTGATTTTCACTTTCCCCTATAGATGTTTCATATTCTTTATCCAAAGCTGACAATTTTTCGTGATAAGATGATAAATTGGCCTGATAGGAGGCTGTATGCTCCTCGTCCATCTTTGCAAGAGCTTCACAGATTGCACTTGTAAACACCTGGGTATTTTTCAGAGAGAGCCACACATGTTCATCATATTCCGGTCCTTCTTCTTCCTCTTCTTCCTCTTCTTCCTCTCCTTCCATACCTTCTACAAGTTCCTCTTCCTTCACTGCATCCCCAAGTACCTCTAGCAGATTAATCTCCTGCCTATTTTGATTTTTCGTTTCCTTCAGAGCATCTTTTACCCACTTATCTGATTCCCCGCCAACATAAATGAGTAAATCGCAAGTTCCTATTTTGGCAATATCTTCTGCGGTTGGCTGATAACTGTGAAGGTCAACTCCATTGTCTGCCAGCAATGTAAGTTCATAATCTTCACTGTTTTCTCCAATGATTTCCCTTACCCAGTCATACTCTGGAAAAATGGTACACACTACACTGAATTTTTTATTTATGTTCTCCTGCTGCCCTGTACTATCCTGATGTCCACAGCCTGTAAAAAGCCCCATGCATAGCACAATCGATAAAACAAAACTTACAATTCTCAATTTTTCTTTTTTCATCACACTAATCTCCAATCTCTTGCTTCACATTCTTTTATCATAAAAACAATCTGTATATCATATTCCCAGAATATAAAAATGCAAATGATTTGCATTTAATTACTTTAACACCCTCTTTCCCGGTTGTCAAGTATTTTGCAAATGATTTGCATTTTTGGGAAAAGCTAAACAAAAAGCCCCTCAAATTCTTCTCTTCCTATCTTTTCCTTCTCAAGGAGAAGTTCTGCACAGGACTCCAATACATCTTTGTGCTCTAACAGCACTTTTTTCGCTCGGTCATAACATTCATCAATGATTTTTTTCACCTCACTGTCAATGATTCCTGCTATTCTTTCGCTATATCCTTTGGTATGAGCTAAGTCTCTTCCAATAAATACCTCATTGTCATCCGCACCATAGTTGATTAACCCTACGGATTCGCTCATTCCAAATCTTGTAACCATTGCTTTTGCAGTGTCTGTTGCTTTCTGAATATCACTCACTGCCCCAGTGGTTACATCTCCAAAGATAATTTCCTCTGCAATACGTCCTCCCAGGGAAACACAAATATCCTGTAACATTCGTCCCTTGGTGTTGAACATTTCATCTTTCTCTGGCAGTGGCATGGTATAGCCTGCCGCACCACCTCCTGTTGGAACGATGGAAACCGTATAAACCGGACCCACATCCGGAAGTACATGGAACAAAATCGCATGCCCTGCTTCATGGTAAGCAGTAATTTTCTTATCTTTTTCTGACACAATCCTGCTTTTTTTCTCTTTCCCAACTCCAACTTTAAAGAAAGCTTCCTTGATATCATTCTGTAGCACAAAGGCTCTCTTTTCCTTTGCCGCACTGATTGCTGCCTCATTTAAAAGATTTTCCAAATCAGCTCCCGTAAATCCAAAAGTAGACTGAGCAATCTCCTTTAAATTCACATCTTCCGACAGTGGTTTGTTTTTCGCATGTACCTGAAGAATCTCTTCTCTTCCTTTCACATCCGGTCTGCCCACTGCCACTTTTCTGTCAAAACGTCCTGGTCTTAAAATTGCCGGGTCTAAAATATCTACACGATTGGTAGCTGCCATCACAATAATGCCTTCGTTGACACCAAAACCATCCATCTCAACCAACAACTGGTTTAATGTCTGTTCACGCTCGTCATGTCCACCACCCATACCGGTTCCACGTCTTCTTGCCACTGCGTCAATTTCGTCAATAAACACAATACAGGGAGCATTTTTCTTTGCATCCGCAAACAAATCTCTTACACGGGACGCACCAACACCCACAAACATCTCCACAAAATCAGAACCGGAAATACTAAAGAATGGTACTCCAGCCTCCCCGGCAACTGCCTTGGCAAGCAGGGTCTTACCGGTTCCTGGAGGTCCTTCCAATAAAACTCCCTTTGGAATTCTGGCTCCTAACTTAATATAACTGTCTGGCTCCTTTAAAAAATCTACAATTTCTTCCAGTTCTTCCTTCTCTTCATTCAAGCCTGCTACCTCTTTAAAGGTTACCAGCTTGTTTACATCGGTAGTCATCCTTGCACGGCTCTTTCCGAAATTCATCATCTCCGAACCGCCACCGCTTTGTTTTGCCTGATTATTGATAATTGCGAATAAGAAAAAAATCACAACACCCATTAAAACAAATGGCAATACCACTCTTACAAAAATGCCATCCCTCTTGGTATCTGTCATCACATAATTGTTCATATTATGTTCTGATAGTAACTGGGTAATTCGATTTACATCTGCTACATAAAAGGTTTTTTGTTCACCACTGGTAGTTTTAAATACCACCGCTCCTGTTGGTGTCTCAGCATTCTGGTGGATTTCCACATTTGCTACATTATTCTTTTCCAAAGCTGTCAAAAAATCTCCATAAGTACATGAACCATTGGTAGATAAACTCAATGATGCAAGATTCCACACCAAAATGGCAGCTAACAACAAGAAAAGATAAAAACTTAATCCCCTGAACCTACTCAACTTTTGTCTCCTCCATTTCTACAATTCCTATATACGGCAAGTTTCTATACTTTTGTGCATAGTCTAATCCATAGCCTACTACAAAAACATCTGGTATTTCAAAACAGGTGTAGTCTGCCTTAATATCTACCACACGCCTGTCCGGTTTATCTAACAAAGTACACAACCGCAAACTGGCCGGATTTCTTCTAGACAGTTCTTCCACCAGATACTTTAGTGTTCTTCCTGAATCCACAATATCTTCTACAATCAGAACATCTCTTCCTTGAATACTTTCGTCCAACTCCTTCTTCATGGTAATATATCCACTGGAAGTAGTGCCGTCCCCATAGCTGGATAGGGCCATAAAATCCATTGTCACCGGCACCGTTATCCTTTTGGCAAGTTCACACATAAAAAACACGCCACCTTTTAATACACATACCAGATGAACCTGTCTTCCTTCATAGTCTTTTGAAATCTTTCTCGCCTGTTCCTCTATGACTCTGTCTACCTCTTCCTCTGAAAACAGGACTTTCACATGTTCACTCATTATTATACGCTCTCCATTTCCTGTATTTTTATAACACACCGGGTATCCTCCCTTACTTCTACCCCGAAGCTTGTACGATATCCTACCACCCACAAAATATGGGCGCCGTCCGCCAGAAGAATAACCTCATCCCTCTTCTCTCGTGGAATTTTCTCATCAATGAAAAATGACTTTAAGGACTTTTTCTGCCCCTTCTCGTTAAAAATAAAATAATCTCCCACATTTCTTGTCCGAAATACCAAACTGTTTTCTATTTTATCATAATCAAAAGCTTTCGTATATGTTTTTTTGCCATATTTTAAACAATTTTTATTATTTTCACATTTTTTTTCTAACCAGAGAGTAAATTCTTTTCCTCTAAACTTTACTTTTTGGCATCTTTCCAGCTCTCCTAAGTGGATTGTTGCCATGTCCTGGTAATTTGATTCTGATTTTTTCTCCTGTTCTTTCCAAAGTACAAGATTATCATAACTTTTGCAGGCTTTCCCTTGATAGGGAAGACTGATTTCCTTTCCCGATTGTTTGAAAGACAGTTCCAATACCTGTCTGACATGTACATACCCTATATTCTTTCCACTTCCTACACAATTTTCCAAAGCTCTTTTTATAATCTCCAGTTGAATGAACTCATCCTCTTTCGCCAATTTAACATTGTCAATATAATATTTATCCTGTCTTACCATCACCAGTTCTTTATAGACATTGTCCACTGTTTTTTCAATAAAATCCCTGGCTTTTTTTAATAAAAATCCTGTTTTATTGATATTGTCCACTGCTTTTTCATTGATATCCTCCAGCTCTTTTACCACCTTATGACGTACCTTATTTCTGGCGTAAATCATCTCCTCATTGGTGCTATCCACACAATAGGGCTGATTTAAGCACGCTAAATATTCCTCTATTTCTTTTCGCTTCACAAATAACAGTGGGCGAATGATTGCTCCCCTTTCTATCTCCATGCCGGTAAGCCCTGATAATCCACTCCCTCTTGCCAAATGGAACAAAATGGTTTCTGCATTGTCATTGGCATGATGGGCTGTTGCAATTTTCACCTGGGAATATTTCTCTTTTCCGTCTTCCTTTTTTTCTTTTAACAATATCTGTCGCTGTTCTTCAAATGCCTGATAACGGAGAACTCTTCCCATCTCCTCCTCTGACAGTTTCCGTTCTCTTGCCAGTTTAGGCACAGCGTAGTGTATGACTTTGCAGGGAATCTTCATTTTCTCACACAAATCCTCAACAAATTTCATATCCCTAATGGCTTCCTCCCCACGTATCCCATGTTCTATATGCAGAACAAACAAATCATATCCTATGTGCTCTCTAAGGGCTGCCAGTATTTTCAATAGACATACCGAGTCTGCACCTCCAGATACTCCTACCACCACGGCTTGTCCCTGCTCTATTAACTTATGTTCTTTTATATAATTTAATACTCGTAATTCCATCTATACATCTTTCCTATCTCTTATTCCAGATTCCGCAAACCAGAACAGTTAAATCGTCCTGATAATAACATCCATAATCCTGTTCAATTTCCTGGATGATATACTCAGCCATCTTCAAGGGATTTTGTTTTGGCATATGCAAAATCATATCCGTCAAAATCTGTTCCGGATGTTCATCAATAATAGCATCCACTACCCCATCGCTAATCATAATAATATAGTCACCATCATATAGCTTCTCTTTGACGCTGTCAAATTCCAATTTGCTAAACAGTCCCGGCGGCAAAGTTGCTGAAGGAATTTTCACCACCTTATTTTCCCTTTTGATAAATCCATAGGAGGCTCCTGCTTTCAAAAATTCACATTGTCCTGTATTTAAATCTATTTCACTGATATCCATCGTGGAGTACATCTGACTTCCTTGTCCAAAACACATACAGGAATTAATCATACTCACTGCGGTTTCTTTTTCAAAGCCTGCTTCTAAAAACTGTTCTAACAAATCCAACACCATCTCACTTTCCCTGCATGCCATTACACCGGAGCCCATTCCGTCTGACAATGCCATTACCGCCTTTCCATTGGTGTTTTCTATAATGGAGAAATTATCTCCTGAAACCTTCTCCCCTGTTTTCATACGTTTGCAGGCACCATATAAAATATTGTAGTTCACATCCTCCACAAAATTCACCTTCACATAATTGCGATAAATTACCATTTTACTCTCTCTGCCCGGCACCAGATGACACTTGCATACGCTGCTCAATCCCCTGGCAATCTCCTTTGTGAGAATACAGTTATTTTTCTTGGCACAAATGTTGGCATACACCTCAATCCCTTTTCCTGCACGTCGAATCACTCTTACCCCTGCCACTTTTACGTTCATGGCCTTGAGCGCACGATACAGTCTGTTTTCCAAAGTCTGGGTAAGTTCCTCTATCCCGTAGGTATCCTTTGCTGTATGGGATAAAATATCTGCCATCTCTGTCAATTGTCTGGTTATCATATAACGATTTTCATCATTCTTCTGTGCCAATAATAAATTCATTTTGTCCAAAGGGGTATATGGCACTTTCGCCTCCTCTACCACAGATTCCTCTCCATCCCCCATCTGTATGTCCAGGGGTGCAAATAAATTTTCACTAAACTTTGAAAAACTATTGGCCAGTGTGTAAAAAGCCTTTGCTACCCCTTCCATTTTTTCATACTCTCTATGTTCAAACATTTCTCTGTCATACTTTCCCGTCGCAAGTTGTCCTTCTCCCATAGCCATTCTCACTCTTGAAGCAATACCTGCCACCACACTTTTATAATCTTTCATAATTTAACCTCTTTCACTTCCTATAATTTTCCCAACTCCGTTGTAAACGTTCCGCCAATAGGCGAAGCCGTTACTCTCCGCTCCTATTGTATTTCCATTGATTTGAAATCTTTGTCAAAGTAACATAGCAAATCCTGAAAAGTTTTCGACAAAAAAATAGAGTCCTATGTGCTATACTTCACATACAACTCTATTTCTCTGGTTTGAATAAAACTTCATCTTCGTACACAAGACCCAGTTTATCCTTTGCTACCTCTTCCACATATTTTTTTGTTTTCACATACTTTTTATACTCAGCAATTTCTTTTGTACGATCCTCTTCTTTTTTAATTTCTTTTTCCAACACTGAGATTCTATTGGAATATGTGTTACTTTTTGCCTGCAATTCCACGCTCTTAAAACTAATTACCGCAAGCAAAACCACTACAACAAAGGAGACTGCGGCCATGGCAAAACGATTCTGATTGGGTTTACTCTTACGCCTGTGGTTTCTGCCCATTTTCATCACCTCGTCACACACTGTTCACTTAACGTCTAGATATAATCATATTAACTCTTTTTATACATTTTTTCAATGATTTTTTTCTGATTTTATCTAGTTTTTTCCGTCGTTTTTGCCAACGAATCATTTTAGAAATCACCCCGAAAAATACCCTGCTGATCATCTGCTGATATGCCAGCATCCCAGCACTGATTCCTAACACCGCAAAAATCCGGATAGCTCCGTTGTTTTCCCGATAGTATAAGTAAAATATTGCCACCCCACATACGCACCAGTAAAAAATATCTTCCAAATATTCCACCCATCTTTTATGGGATATCACAATACGCAGAAATCGGAAGATATCATAAAAGCTCATCATCATTGCCCCTAATACCACAGAGTAACATAAAAATTCCAATTCTTTTAGCATAAGCTAACCAAACAGCCTTGCCATCAGATTTTTTCGTTCCTCTGCCCGGTCTGGTGCGTTTACATAGACAAAGCTGTCTACATGGCCCTCAAAGTCCATCTCACCCTGTTCCAGGGTGAGACGCTTCACATGAAGCCCTCTGCCTTTTATGGTAAGCAGTCCATAACTGGTTTCCAATACCGCCTGAGTCTCATCAAAGGAGCGTACGTCTGATACGCCTGTAATCGTGGCTATTTTTCGATTTGTCAGTGTAAATCTGTGAGGTTTTGCCGGAACTGTTCTCTCCTCCATCCAATCGCTCCCTTCCATTGCCACAATTTCATCACTGTGAACAGTTGCCTTAATTTAATATATGCGAAAGGAGCCTGTGTTATGACAGAAAGAAAAAGTCCACATCTTCTATCATTTAAAGCGAATCCATGGAACAGTTTGTACAAAAATGTATTTTTTTACAGATATCTGTACAATTCCTTTGCTTCCTCTTTTTTCACTGTTTCAGCAACATCCAGAACTTCAACCTTAACAGATTTATTTCCAAAGGCAATTTCAATGATATCCCCTTCCTTTACATTGGCAGATGCTTTCGCAGGTTTGTCATTTATCATAACCCTTCCGGCATCACAGGCCTCGTTTGCCACCGTTCTTCTTTTAATTAATCTTGATACTTTTAAAAATTTGTCTAATCTCATATTTACCTCCAAAACACAAAAAGCTGTAGCAAAAATGCTACAGCTTACACACACCTTAAAATTATGCGTTTAATACATCCTTAAATGCCTTACCAGCCTTGAATTTAGGATTCTTAGAAGCTGGAATGTTCATTTCTTCACCTGTCTGTGGATTTCTACCTGTTCTAGCAGCTCTTTCAGATACTTCGAATGTTCCAAATCCAACTAACTGGATTTTTTCACCCTTCTGTAATTCTTCAACAACTACATCAGTGAAAGCCTTAAGAGCTTTTTCTGCGTCCTTCTTTGATAATTCTGTTTTTTCAGCAATTGCTGCGATTAATTCAGTTTTGTTCATTGTTTGAACTCCTCCTCTGACTTTTTTATTTATTGTACGGAGTAAAAGAGACCGTTACTCTTGAACTCTACGTATTGTTATAACTGTTTCCTGGCATTTTGTCAAGAAAATTTCAACAATTTCCACAGTTTTCGCCTTTTTTTCCTTAATACAGTTCTTTCTTCCTAGATATGAACCATTGACACAGAAAGTTTTACCTATAACATTTTGTTAATCATCGCAATGACAGCTTCTCCTAAGTCTGCAGACTTCTTATCCGCATCGCTTAAAGATGTTCCCTTAATTCCATAGTAGAATTTAACCTTTGGTTCTGTTCCGGAAGGTCTTACACATACCCACGCATCATCGGTGAGATCGTAATAAAGAACATTGGAACTTGGAAGACCTGTAGCTGTCACTTCTCCTGTCTCCATGTTCTTAATCTTATCTAACTTGTAGTCCCTTGCTGAAACAACCTTGTATCCACCAATTTCTGCTGGCGTGTTATTGCGCAGAGTATCAAGGATTTCCTGGATTTTAGCCAATCCTTCCATTCCCTTTAAGGTAATAGACTGGATTCCATCTTTGTAATATCCGTACTTTTCATACATATCAATCATTGCATCCCAAAGAGTCTTTCCCTGCTTCTTGTAGTATGCAGCTGCCTCACAAAGAGCCATGGTAGCAACAATAGCATCCTTATCTCTTGCATGGGTTCCAATAAGACAACCATAGCTTTCTTCAAATCCAAAGAGGTATGTCCCCTTCTTCGCCTGTTCAAATCCTAAAATCTGCTGTCCAATATATTTAAATCCTGTTAATACTTCAATTAATTTTGCATTGTAAGATTTTGCAATGGCATCTGCCATATTGGTTGTAACAATGGTCTTGATTAAAGCACCGTCTGCTGGGATGCCCTGCTGTTTTTCTATCTGACTTAATTCGTATTCTGCAAGTAAACATCCAGACATATTTCCTGTCAAAGTGATGTATTCTCCAGATTTTGTATCCTTTACATACACACCTAAACGGTCTGCATCCGGATCCGTAGCCAAAACTAAATCCGCATCAATTTCTTTCGCTAGCTTCAATCCCAATTCAAAAGCTTCTGCTGCTTCTGGATTTGGATAGCTGACAGTTGGAAATTCACCATCCGGCAATTCCTGTTCTTTTACCACATATACATTTTCAAAACCAAGTTCTTTTAACACACGTCTTGCAGGAATATTTCCTGTTCCGTGAAGTGGGGAATACACAATCTTGATATCCTTCTGCATTTCCTTAATCACTTCCGGATTCTTTACCTGGCTCTTTAATTCCGCAATATAAGCATCGTCAACCTCTGCACCGATGACAACATAAAGTCCCGCTGCCTTGGCTGCCTCCCTATCCATTGTCTTTACTGTGTTGAAGTCTGTTACCTTCTTTACCTCTGCCATGATTCCTCCATCATGGGGTGGAGTAATCTGTGCACCATCTTCCCAGTAAACCTTATATCCATTGTATTCTGGTGGATTATGGCTGGCAGTGATATTGATTCCTGCGATACAACCTAACTTTCTTACTGCATAGGAAAGTTCCGGTGTTGGACGAAGTGACTCAAAAATATATGCTTTTATTCCATTTGCTGCAAGGCAAAGTGCGGCTTCTGTTGCAAATTCCGGCGACATACGTCTTGAATCGTAAGCAATCGCTACACCCTTATCCTGTCCATTTACTCCTAAGATGTAATTTGCAAGACCCTGAGTAGTTTTTCTTACTGTATAGATGTTCATCCGATTGGTACCGGCACCTATGATTCCTCTCAGTCCGGCAGTTCCGAATTCAAGCTCTGTGTAGAAACGTTCCTGAATTTCCTTGTCATCATCGGCGATGGCTTTCAATTCTTCCTTTGTCTTTTCATCGAAATAAGGATTGCTTAACCACTCTTCGTAAATTTCCTTGTAACTCATTCTTTTACCTCCATGTACTCACTTTTTAATTTTACGTTTTCTATTGATTGGCTGGATTTTCAACTATTTTATTCCGCCACCATATCTGAAAACGTGTAAGTAGTATCTTCACTGCTATCATTTAAATAAACAGTGTAGCTTTTTGTTTTGTACCCATCCTTTCGGAGGGTTATGGTATGCGTTCCAGATGTCTTATGAAAACTGACAGGTGCCAGTCCCATATAATTTCCATCCAGATACACTTCTGCTCCTGCCGGTGCAGTTACCTGTATTTTAGAACTTCCAGTATTTGTGGAAGTATCTGACGATTCATTGGCAGCTTCCTCTGCTATCTGGGTATCACCAGTTCCCTCTTCCCCTGAACTTACAATATTTACCTGGGGCGTCACAATGGGAGTAGCATGTAATCCCGGTGTGACAATGCCTGTTACCTTTGCTGCCTGGGTGGTCTGAGGTGTCACAGTAATACCAGGTGTTACCGTCACTCCAGGTGTTACCGTCACTCCAGAAGTCACAGTGGTATTGCCGTTGTCTGTCTCAGAAGATTTCAGTGTTATATCAAGCTCTTTTAGCACACTTTGAACTTTTAAAGTTCCCGAATATACATGATATCCATCCGCAGATGCTACAATCTTATGCTTTCCGTATTTTAACGTAAGCAATTCGTTATGGTTTACCTGAACTCCGTCAATGTAGAGTACCGCCTCTTTGGGGGTAAGGTTAAATTTCACTGCACCCTGCTCAATTTCAGCACCCTTCAAATCTCCTACGTCCACTATAGTCTCTTCATTTCTGCTCACTGTGATATTCTTTGTCCCACCGATTCCATTTTTTTGGATATTTAAATTATAATTTCCTTCCGGAACCACCAACATCATCCCTGCAGTGACTTTTTTCACAACTTCCTCACCGATTGTAACATATCCATCCAGGAAATATTCTTCATCCTGCAGTCTTACATACCCGTGTCCCTTATCTACATATAGGGAACACACGTCCTTACCGATTCCTCGAATAATCAGAGTGTCTGCCTCATTGATATCCATCAGCATGGCACTTTCACCCTCCGAGATAATTACTAAATTATTGTCAAATTTGTAATTCTTTCCATTGATGACCATTCTTTTCTCTATCTCATCAATCTCAGGTCCTTTCACTCCTTTGTATTCCCAGGCGGTATCCGAAATCTGCAGGGAGTATAACTTTGACTTTGAGGATTCATAGCTAATCTCTACAACTTCCCCGCCCTTTAACTCCGTCATGGACATAATCTCGCCATACTTATTTTGTACATCACATCCACCAGTGAAATTAAGCATCATATCCTGCCAGGTGGATACACTTTGTAGATTTACAATTCCATTTTCTGTGTCAACAGAAATTACAACTGCAGTATCCTTGATGGCATTCGCTTTCCCATCCTCTGATACATTATCACTTTTTTCCTGTGTTTGCAATCCTGCTGAGGTACTTTTATTTGCCCCGCCACAGCTGGTAAATATCAAAAAAACCATACACAACTGCAGCATGACATATACTTTACGTTTCATAAAACCGGTTGTTCCTTTACTTTCTTGTACTTCTTTTCTGTTTTTCTGACTGGAAACATGATATCGTTACTGTTTTCTCCGTTACAGTAACTAGTAAAAATCCATGCAAAATTTGCTCCGCAAGTAGATTGCTACCTTCCTACACAACGTTTTTTCACAGATTTAGCAGTAAATACTAAGTCCTGTCTGAACAGTAACATTATATACTAGTTTATCCAAAAAAGAAATAAAATATTTTTGAACTTTTCCAATTATATTAAATATCTTAGAAATTCCCTCTTTTTCTGGTTTAATTCCACCGTAACCTCTAACTTTTCCAACATCTTATCCGAAATCCATGCTTTGTTACCGTTATAATACTGATTTGCAAGTTTCCAGAATTTTTCTGGAAAAGATAATCTTATATATAGATTTTCTCTCTCCTGCTTTGTCAGTTCCCTCACTTTTTCATACTCAGACAACAACCGTTCTCCCAAAGAAATATCCCAGCGGTTTTTCTCCAACACCTTTCTCAAAAACATATACAAATCCTCCACCTGAATTCCCATATGGCACTTTTCAAAATTGACAGTAGCAGTGTATTTCCCACAGTTGACTACATTATGATAAGTGTAATCTCCATGACATACACTTCTCAAATGCATACACTGGCTTGACAGCATAGTATACTCTGATTTTTCCAAAGAATCGAATGCCGCCAGTCCCTCCTGATAAAATTTTTCAAATTCCTTTAAAAATCTCCGTTCAAAACTTCGGCTGCTGCTTTTTTTGCGCATAAAGCTTCGAATTTTTGTCAGTTCCTGGTTGTGGCTTTTAAACTCTGCCCTTAAGTCCCGCTGCTTTGCCATGTCTTCCTGATACATTTCTTTGGGCAAAAGCATTAATTTATGTAAGTTAGCCAGATTCTTTGCCATTACCATTAGATCTGTCTCCCTTCTGCTGTCCGCCTCTATCCCTTCCATGTGGTCTTTTATAACATATTTTTTTCCATCATAATCCGTTGTAAAAAACTCCCCATCCTTGTTTGGAAGAATACGGTCTGTATAAATCCGGTCTGCTTCCCATAAATGTTCCTGTAGTTTATTCTGTAGGTTTACATGCTCCTTACTCCCTGTATATTCCACCAGCTTTTTCTTTCCACAATTGGTATCTAATAGCAACATTCCTCTCCCCTTACTTACATTTGTCACTGTAAACTCATACTTTTCCAATATTCCAATACCTTTTTCCAAAACAGTCTGCTCCTTTCCTTTTGGTCTCTCATTATTTTTGTAAAATGCACTTTTTCTTGCGGTCTCGGCAGTAAATGCTGAGACCTGAACTAAATAGTTACTCTTGTTCAATGTATGATTAGGGGTAAAAAAAATAGAACAGATTTTCATCTGTTCTATTCAAAAGTTATTTTTTAACCCGCTAGAAATAAATTTTCAAACACGTCGGTGGCATAAATTTCTATGCCATTGCTTTCAATCGTGCCAAAATCTTTCATATACAGATAATAACATTTTCCTTCCTTTGTCTTTAGTTCCACAAAGTGTTCCGCATCTGTTACCGTAAAGCTCACCGGTCCATCCTTTGCCGTAAGTTCTACTGTCTGGCTGTTTTTATCAGGTTCTGTATAAACTGTCACATTCTGCAGAATATTGTGTTGGACATATTCCTCCATATCCACAGGTATGATATAGGGATACATTCCTCCCTGTGCACAGAGTTTTCCATTCTCCACTTGATAAGACTTCTCTACCCGAAAAGATTCCAGTAAATCTGCGGGCTCATGGGCCTTGACAGTTCCAGTTCCATCAAGAATCATATCGCCGCTGTTAGGACTGCAATGCAAGGAACCTACATATTCCAACTCACCTTTATCGTAATGTAAAAGATAGCTAATGTAGTAGTCATTCACACCACCTGTAGTCAGTACAATCTCTTTATACTTATCATTTTTGTCAATATCCACTACCGAATAGGTATCATACATTCCCTCATACATGACTTCTTTTACTGTGTCTGTGACATTTAAAAACTTCTCTGTGAAATTCTTTCCATTGATAGTAAGCGTCACTTCATTGTTGTTGCCGTCCTCATCCATTTTTGTATAATAACAAACCTCTTCCTTGGTTCCATCATAGTCTAAATCTATCTGTAACGGACATCCTAGCATGGCTGTCACTGCATAATCCAGACCTTGAATATAGGAAGGTTTCAACTGGGATAACTCCTCATAAGATACAATAAATTCTACATTTGATAATTCATCCGTAAGAAGCATGGTGCTGTCTGTAAATAGATGAAGCCCATCCTCTCCCAGATACCATCTGCCATCACAGACCACCTGGTCTAAACGGTTTATGACATCATCCAGGACCCTGTCCTTATAATACTCTGATTCCAGCTGTGCTCTTAAGATTTGTTTTACTTCCTCTTTTCCCTTGCTTTCATCTTCAAAGATGTCCTTTAATCCCAAAACTTCTCCCGTGCCCAGATCAAAGCTGTATGTCTCACATTCATTCTTACTCTGTTTACCATCATAACTCCAACGGTAGCCCTTAAAAGAAATAGCATTCACTCCAGTAGCTGTTTTATCCCAGCTTACATTGTCCTCATAGGACTGAAAATATTCTTCCTGGTCATTTTCCAAAAACTCCTGTTCTTTCTTAAAGGCTTCATACTGCATTTTCGCTTCATCTTCTCTGCCTTTCACCTGTTGCAAAAACTCTTCTTTGTCCTCTTCAAAAAAACAAGTCATCTTCTCTCCCACAGATTCCTGTCCCGGAGTCTTAACTTGGTAAGAACTATAATAATAATTATATACCTCTTCCCCATTCTCTGCCTGACTGGTATCATCCACTGTCACATTCTCCAGGATAACTTTCATTCCTTCTGTCCCCTGAGGAGCCTTAGATGTTTCATCCTCTAATGTAACGTCTGTTGTATCGACTTCTGCTGTCTGGGTATCCCTGGGTGTTTCACCATCTGATTCCCCCTGTGCCTCTGATGTAACTTCCATCTGGGACACTTCCGTTGTTTCGGTTTTCTTACCACAGGCGGTAACAGCCGTCATCACCATAATGCCAAGCAAACCTGCTATGATTTTACTCTTCATAAATCCCCTCCCTTTTACACACTCTAAAACATCATTTTTCTTACTTCTTCTGTCAGATATTCTCTGGTATTTCTATCCGGATCTTCCAACACTAATTCAAACAGTTCCTTAAGAATTTCACCGATTTGTTTTCCCTTGGGCACCCCCAATTCTAACAAATCATTTCCATCAAGCGCCAGTGCCTTTATACTAATACACTCTTCTTTTTCTAGAATCTCATGGTATAACGTTTCCAGACCATCGATATAAGAGAGCTTCTCCTGCCTCTCATACTCACTCTGAGCATAGGTATCCGCCCTCTTTACTTCCATTAATGGCAAAAACAATTCAGGACCTGCCTTGACGATAAGTTTCTTTACACTCTTTCTCTTCAACGCTGGTCTTTCATCATGAAGCTCCACCAGTTTCATTACCTTAACTCTGGTATCATTGTCAAACTTCAGCCTGCGCATAATGGTGTCTGTCATATCTTTGCTTCTTGCTGCGTGATTGTAAAAATGTGCCTGTCCCTGTTCATCCATGGTTTTTTTCTCCGGTTTTCCAATATCATGAAATAAAATGGCAAGTCGTTCCACTTTACCGTTCGGTATATAAGTCAACGCCTTCATAATATGGTCTCCCACGTTATAGCAGTGATGAATATTCTCCTGTCCACAGGCAAAGCAGGCATCTAACTCTGGCAAAATCACTTCCGTGATTCCTAATTCATAAGCTTCCTTTAAACGTTCCGGCTGGGAAGATACTATCAGCTTTAATAGCTCCGTCTGAATTCTCTCTGCACTGATATTTGCAAGGGACTTTACACATTTTTTTATTGCCTCCCTGGTTTCTTCCTCTATCTGAAACCCAAGCTGTGCCCCAAAGCGTACAGCCCTCAAGATACGAAGTGCATCTTCCCCAAAACGCTCTGTTGCCGTTCCCACACATCGAATGATTTTCCTTTTGATGTCACCCATCCCGTCAAACACATCGATGAGTCCTGCCTTTGGGCTGTATGCCATGGCATTGATAGTGAAATCCCGGCGTTTTAAATCTTCCACAAGATTGTTGGTAAAGATTACTTCCTTGGGGTGACGGCTGTCTTCATACTCCCCATCGATACGGTAGGTTGTAACTTCGTATCCACATTTTTCCAACATGACTGTTACCGTTCCATGCTGAATTCCCGTATCAATGGTTCGCCCAAAGACCTCCTTTACCTGCTTAGGTTTTGCAGAAGTGGTAATGTCCCAGTCATCAGGGATTCTGCCAAGAATACTGTCCCGAACACAGCCTCCTACCGCATAGGCCTCATAGCCGTGTTCTTCCAGTTTCCCTATGATGTAAGCTACCTGTTGGGGTAATTTTATCTTCATTTTATTCCCCTACTAACTTCTTGGTTTCTCTTGCAATAGCAAGTTCTTCGTTGGTTGGTACCACAAGCAATGCCACCTTGGATGTATCTGTGGAAATAATGGCATCCTCTCCTGCCACATCATTTCTCACATCATCCAACTCAGCCTCCAGGTATCCTAAATAGGAAGCTACTCGCTGACGCAGTAATCTGTGATTTTCTCCTAACCCTGCGGTAAAACAAATAGCATCCACACCATTCATGGCTGCTGTGTAGGCACCGATATATTTTGCCACACGATAAGCAAAGGTATTTACTGTCAGGATTGCTCTTTCATTTCCCTCCAAAACTGCAGCCTCCACATCTCTGGCATCGGAGGAGATTCCTGTAAGTCCTAACATACCGGACTGCTTATTCATAACATTTAGAGTTTCTTCTACTGTCTTATGTTCCTTTTTGCAGATAAACTCTACCACTGCCGGATCAATATCCCCACAGCGTGTTCCCATCAAAAGGCCTTCTAGTGGAGTCAGTCCCATGCTGGTGTCTACGGATACACCGTTTTGTACTGCAGTTACGGATGCACCATTTCCCAAGTGACATACAATAATTTTTAAGTCCTTGATGTCTTTGCCTAACATTTCTGCTGCATGCTCAGATACAAACTGGTGGGAGGTTCCATGGAAACCGTATCTTCTGATTTTGTATTTTTCATAATATTCATATGGAAGTCCATACATATATGCCTTCTCCGGCATGGTCTGATGAAATGCAGTGTCAAACACAGCAACCATAGGAATATCCTTCATCACTTCCTTACAGGCTTCAATTCCAATTAAGTTTGCAGGATTGTGCAGTGGCGCCAAGTCCGAACACGCTTCAATTGCCTTGATGGTTTCCTCTGTGATGATGGCTGCCTTAGAGAATTTCTCTCCACCGTGTACGATTCTGTGACCTACTGCGCCGATTTCATCCAAAGATCTGACACATCCATATTCTGCATCTGTCAAAGCGGCAATCACAAGATGTACTGCCTCTGTATGGTTTGGCATTGGTTCCTCTACCACTGCCTTTTTTCCTTCTGCTGTCTTGTGTGTCAACACACTTCCCTTTGCTCCAATTCTTTCACAAAGTCCCTTTGCCAGTACCTCCTCGCTATTGCTGTCAATGAGCTGATATTTTAACGAGGAACTTCCACAGTTAATTACCAAAATATTCATGATTCTGTCTCCCTTCTAGTCTTTTAATTTTTAATATGCCTTGCCCCAGTATACCATATGCTTGGCTGGATTTCCACAGCACACACAGGTATCTGCAATGCGTTCCTGTTTAAATGGAATACAACGGGAAGTAGCCGTTGTCTCCTCCTTAATCTTATCTTCACAGGCCATATCACCACACCACATAGCCTTTACAAAGCCCGGCTTGTTTGCAATGGTGTCTTTAAATTCTTCGTAATTCTTCACTTCATAAGTATGTGCATCTCTGTGAGCCTTTGCTCTTTCAAACATTTCTTTTTGCATGGTGTCTAAAATTTCACCCAGCTTTGTTTCTAAGTCGTCTAAGCTTACCTCATACTTTTCTCTGTTGTCACGGCGAACCACCACACACTTATTTGCTTCAATATCCTTTGGTCCGATTTCCACACGCACTGGAATTCCACGCATTTCCTGTTCAGAGAACTTCCAGCCTGGGGATTTATCTGTATCGTCTACCTTTACCTTAAAGTTCTTTGATAACACCTCTTTTAATTCGTAGGCCTTATCCAGTACCCCTTCCTTCTTTTGCTGAATTGGAATGATGGCAACCTGAATTGGTGCAATCTTTGGTGGCAATACCAGACCGGAATTATCTCCGTGAACCATGATAATCGCACCGATAACACGGGTGGTCATACCCCATGAGGTCTGATGAACATACTGTAATTTATTTTCCTTATCTGTATATTGAATGCCAAAAGCCTTTGCAAATCCATCTCCAAAATTATGGCTGGTTCCTGACTGCAGTGCCTTTCCATCGTGCATTAAGGATTCAATGGTGTAGGTAGCCTCTGCCCCTGCAAATTTTTCCTTCTCTGTCTTCTGTCCACGAATCACAGGAATTGCCAGTTCCTTTTCCAAAAAGTCTGCATATAAATTCAGCATCTGTTCTGTTCTTTCCTTGGCCTCCTCTGCGGTTGCATGAGCGGTATGTCCTTCCTGCCACAAAAATTCTCTGGAACGAAGGAATGGGCGGGTCTCTTTCTCCCAGCGCACAACAGAACACCACTGATTACATACCTTTGGTAAATCTCTGTAAGACTGTACTTCATTGGCATAATAATCACAGAATAAAGTTTCAGAAGTAGGACGAACACAAAGTCTTTCCTGCAACTGATTTAATCCACCGTAAGTCACCCATGCAACTTCCGGTGCAAATCCTTCTACATGGTCTTTTTCCTTCTCCAACAGACTTTCCGGAATAAACATAGGCATATATAAGTTTTCTACCCCGGTTTCCTTAAACTTTGCATCCAATGATTTCTGGATATTCTCCCAGATGGCATATCCGGCAGGCTTAATTATCATACATCCCTTCACACTAGAATATGCGATAAGTTCTGCTTTCTTTACCACATCGGTATACCATTGTGCAAAATCATCCTCCATTGCAGTGATTGCTTCTACTAATTTTTTTTCCTTTGCCATAATAAATCTCCTTCTATTTTTTTATAACTGAATAATTCCCATTCGTCAAACAACAGAACAGAAGAACAAAGCGTGCAAGCACGCACACGCGACACCACATTTTCTCAATGTGCTTGCATGCTTTGCCGCGCCGACTTGGGTACGCAGTACAGCTTCCTTTCCAAGTCGTGCGCATCCTGCCCGGAAGGGCTGTTTATTTGATAGGAAACGAGCAGTTTCCTATCAAATAAAAAACGCCGAGTCTTTCAGCCCCACAAGGGACCGAAAACTCGGCGGTACCACCCTAATTAACGTTATCGTTCACTCTCTGCTGTTAACGCCAGGCCTACGTCCCGCTTTCACGGAAGAACTCCACGGTAGGTTCTGTAAGTATCACTGAAAATTTCCACCAGCCATTTTCTCTCTGTATATGCCTTCTTACATACTAATCCGCTTCTTCGTCACTATAAATATCATACCCAATCTTTAGCGTTTGTCAAGACTCTATTTTACTTTTACTATCTGTTCGTAACAGATACACCAATTTTCTAATCCTCTGCCAGTTTGCAGTCACACTTTGTCGTGTGCTTGATTCCATACAATGCCTTATCTGCCCTCTTTATAGCCTTGGAAATATCATCCTCATCCTTCACATTAGAAACCGGGGCCACACCTACAGAACAGGATACCTGTTTGTCCTTTGGTATCTTTGGTATCTCCATTTCTAAAAACTCGCTGATTTCTCTTACAAATCCTTCTTTTTTTAGAATATCATCTAAAATTTCTCTTGCAATGCTCATGGCGAACTCTGCATCAGACTGTTTTAAGATGAGCAAAAACTCATCCCCGCCAAACCGAATGGCAAACCCTCCATTCCTATTGGAAATTTTCATCAAAATCCTGGCAATCTCTTTTAACACCAAATCTCCCACGTCATGACCGTAGGTATCATTGTAAAATTTAAAATTATCCAAGTCTATATAAAGCACGGATAAATCCAATTTCTTTGCAGATTTTTGGGGCTGTGCAACCAGTTTTTGTATATTCGAAAAAAAGCCGTCACGATTCAATAGTCCGGTGAGATAATCTGTAACCGCTGCGTTTTCCAGTTGTACATTAATCTCATTGATTTCCTGCTGTTTCTTCAACAGACCGATGGCATTCACCAACTGACTTAAAGTTAGCTCGAACACATTGTAATCATTGTCATCCAAAATATACTTTTTGGTAGCTGAATTCCAATTATCCTTCATCCGTATATACGCCACAAAAATATCCCTTAACACTTCATCCTCATAGAAAGGAACTGCAATCATGGAACATACATTATTAACTCCAAACACATCTAACACTTGGGTATATTCCTTAAAGTTCTTCCGCATTTTTGTTGCCACAAATCCATTGTGATTATTTAAAAAGTAGGATACCATCTGTTGTATTTTCACATCGGATATCTCCCAATTTTGATTGTGGAACAGGCACTTTGTCTCTTCTCCGTGACAGGAAATATATACCATATCATCCACACCAAAATTTACCACAAAACTATCCAGCGCGGAACGAATCAGTTCTCCCTGTGTTTTTCCATTAATATCCACAATCTTTTGCCAGACAGCAAGAAAATCCATTTCTTTTCTCAGTTCCATATAATCCTTATGAGTGCCTGCCTGTCTTGTCATCTGTCCAATACTGTCCAAGTCCACATTCTCCATTGGCAAATCGTGCTGTTTTCTCTGATAGGTTCTATTCTCTCTCGCTGCCTGTATCATTTGCAGCTTTTCTTCTGCATGATGGCTTTTTGCAAAATCGTATGCCTTCTGGAAACATTCCTCAGCCTCATCCTTTTTTTCCATTACCCGGCACAAAATTCCCCTGGACACATAATACTGTACATAAGAGAAAAACTGGTATCCCTTGGAGCGTTCCACATAAATTTGAGCCCGTTCAAATGCTGCCATTGCCTCTTCGTTTTTATTTTGCTCATAAAGCAGCAACCCCTTTACATAGAAATGTAAAAACATATCGTCATCACAAGCCGTGTAGGAAGGGTCAATGCTATCATTGCCACAATCTTCGTCACATAGTTTATGGCTCAAAAACTGCATAGTCAGCTCAGAATACATCTGACAGTTATAAAACATTCCCTGGCGATAGCTTACCAATCCCAGAAGTCCAAATAACTTGGAAATATTACACACTCTCAAATCATTCAGATGCAACTCTTCCACAATGCGAATACACATAAGCAGGTAATCATAAGCTTCCTTATACTGTCCTGCCAAGATGCAGTTGCTTGCCATATTGTACAGACATTCTCCAATAAAATCTACCATGCCCAATCTATAATAGATATTCAGCGCCAGATTATACTGCTTATTTGCCTCCTCATATCTGTCCATAGCACACAGATTGTATCCTAATCCTTTTTTTATATCCGCTGCCTGAAGTAAGTCTGAATCTCCCACTAAGTCAGCCATTCTTTCGTAATAATCATTTGCGACATGAAACGCACCGTTGATAGAGGACAGCATAATATTTTTCCGATATCCCTCTGCCACCAGAAATACATTTCCAATCTTAGCCGCAATTTCCATTCCCTTTTGAAAATTCTTTAGATTTTTTTGAATTTCCACGATATCTCTGTTCCAGTCAATCTCATTGTCAAAAGCATAAATATAGGTGTGTGCCATATGGTTATAATATCCTATCTTACCCGCCAGTTCTAACATTTCCCCATCTACTGCTATATTTTTCGCACAGAATAAAATATTATGCCAGCCTGACATACTTGCCATATGACGCAACATTTTAGCTTTGAACATACGAAATGCATCCTTCTGTTCCTCTGCCAACTGGTAACACACTTCCGCACACAGTCTGGCCATATTTAGTTTTACATTGTACACCTGTGTGAGTCCCAGAATATAATTGTATTCATATACCATTTGGTATACATTTGTGTCTTTTACCATTTCTCCTAACTGATTACACAAAAGCAATGCATTTGCAATATTCTCTGAATACACTGAACTCAAAGCATGAATCCTCAACATTTCAAACTGTGTTTCCATATCTATGCTATTACGGCGAAACTCTTTTCTCTTATTTATGGCATTCATATAATAGTTCACCTGGTCAAACTCCAGCAAACAATACATATTGCTCAGTTTTCGAACATATTCTCTTAAATCAACTTCAGAAAAACAAAACTGAGTGATGGTATCCTCCTTTTTTAACTTCTTTAACAAAGAGCCATCTATCACGCAATTAAGATTTTCCAGGCGCTTAATGAAATTCTCCCACGTATCCTGCATGTGTGGTAAAACAGATTGCAAATCATTAAATGTTGCCACCACAATGATTCTCCCATTCTCTGGAGTATCCAATAATCTCGCAAAAATTTCCAACGCATATTTTGATAACTCACTGAGTCCATTAATCCCCAGAATCATAGGGTGTTCCTTGGATATTCCCACAAGAATCCTTATAATCTCTCCATAAATTAATTCACGCTCATACTCTACTTCGCTCAGTATCAAATCTTCTTCTCGCTGACAGTAACCAGACTGAATATAGGATATAAACAAAGACCTGTGGAGACTGTAAATCTGAAATCTGTCAAGAAATTCCTGTATTGGTGTCCTGCTATAATGCTTTTCATACATATCCCGAATCAGAGACAAAAACGGATCCATTCCATCTACCATTTCCCCTCTATGGTATTCTCGGTAGAAACAACTGTATTTTTTCCCACCATACTCCCTGCCAATCCTCAACAAATCGTTCTCTTTCAACTCAAAAGAATTGTAATGCTTTACCACAAAGATATTATTTACCTGATTCTTACTTCTCTCTATTAATTTTTCAACGTACACCTTTATAAAATCATAGTATTCATTTCCCATATCATCGCCCTTTTCTATCCACATAGTTTTTATCCCATCAACAGACAATTTCATCCCTGCTCTTTCATGTCTGTTTTTATAGAGTATTATTTTCTGTTGTCTTACACAGAATAGCTGTGAACAGCAACCTTATATATAATTGTTATAGAAAGAATGCTTCATCATAAGAAAATGCTTCGTCAATATGAAGTTTATCGCTATAACTTTTTAATTTATCAGAAAAAACTTTAATGACTCCACTGGTTCTTTTGATATGTCCACCCGTATTGCTGTCTCTACCTTCCACCATATCCGCCATGCCAAGAACCATCATATCTTTTATATGTAAAATATGGGCAGTTTTCTCTGATACCTGTTTTTCCAAACTCACATTATACTCTTCAATAGTATTGTAATACTTTTTTTCAGGGTCCGATCAATAAAGTCAACCAGATATCCAATGCACGCTTTTTTCCCTTTTATGGCATATACCAGATATCCGCCTATCATCCCGGCATATATCAGCATCATAACAGGATATAAGAAATGCAACGGTCCATAGGTTTTTATCAGATAGTTGTAGCCCCTTTGTTTATGTGTCCTATTACCTTTCCTTTTATTATAATATACCAACATCCATCCGTCAAATATCTATGAACAATAACGGGTTACTGTACACACCCTGTGTGCACAGTACCGATTTCAGCCCATTAAAAATGCGTCTACGATGCATGGGGCTGAAATTTCGCTCAACATCATTCTTGGCTCATAGCTTAACAGCAAGTGTTAAGCTTGCGTCTGTACAGGAACGTGAACGGCTCTTCTCAGGCGTGAACGGTATTGTCCAAACCTTGAGAATTCTGTAAAAAGGTAAGAGCGCAGCCACTCAGTGACTACGCTCTTCACACAAAACTATATAATAATAATGAGGGGGAGTAGTAAATTTATAATTGGGGGATTATAAATTTACTTAAAAAAGGTATAAACGTAAGTTCGTGGAACTTATTTCGCGTCCTTAAGTTCCGTTCCTTACTGTACTTACACTATAACACTCCATCTGAATTTTGTAAAGTCTTTTTTTAATTTTTATGTAATATATTTGACTTTTTGTTAATAACTGTTACCCCGGTACCATTCCGAACGAATCATTTTGTATACTTTCCACAATGCTATAACAGACTCTGGTAAATATCTCTTTTGCTAACCCCTCTGTCCTTTGCCACCAGTTTCATAGCTTCCTTCTTTTGGATTCCCTGGGATAGATAATGGTCCATATGCTCCTGGACAGACAAATCTTCCCACTGTTTTCTCTGCTCCTTCACAATGTCTTCCTTTTTCTTTCCTTCAATGACTATGACGTATTCTCCCCTGGGTTCCTGACTTTCATAATAGTCAATAGCTGACAGAAGACTGGTGGAAAAAGCAGTTTCATATCTTTTTGTCAGTTCCTTACATATGGTGCATCTTCTATCTCCCAATACATCAGCTAGCTCCTTTAATGTCTTTCTCAGATGATGGGGGGCCTCATAGCATATAATGGTTCTTGTCTCATTTTTCATCTCTTCTAATACAAATGCACGTTCCTTTTTATCTGCTGGAAGAAATGCCTCAAAACTAAATCTGCGGGTAGGCAATCCAGAAAGGGTCAAAGCTGTAATACAGGCAGCCGCTCCCGGCAGAGAGGTAACTTCCACCCCAGCTTCATAACACATCCGTACCAAATCTTCTCCCGGATCAGAAATCCCAGGGGTTCCTGCATCTGTAATCAGTGCAATATTTTTACCATCCTTCATTTTTTCAATTAAGGTTTTTGCCTTATCTATTTTATTGTACTCATGATAGCTGGTCATAGGTGTTTTTATATCAAAATGATTTAGCAGCTTTATACTGTTTCTGGTATCCTCCGCAGCAATTAAGTCCACTTCTTTCAGGGTTCTGAAAACCCGGAAAGTAATATCCTCTAAGTTACCTATGGGTGTAGCACACAAATATAATTTTCCCTGCATGGTTGCCTCCTTGCTTATTTTTCAGGTTCTAATCCGTACATCTCTCTTACTTCCTCTGTGTAGACACTGGATGCCCCATCGTTATACAGTATCAATGGTGGTTCTATAGTCACTCTGGATTTTCCACCCTTAAGACATTCGATCAATACCATGGTAGGTTCTTTGTCCACCCTGGCGTGTACAAACCGTATCCTCTTTGGCTCCAGTTTGTATTTCACACATTTACACATAATCTCAGCCAAACGAAACGGACGGTGCACCATATAGAAACGTCCATGTTCTTTTAATACTTTTGAGGCATTTTCTAAAATATCCTCCAAGGAGCATTTTAACTCATGACGGGCAATTGCCTTTGGCTCCTCCGGATTGGTAATTCCATGATGTTGAGTCATATATGGTGGATTGGTTGTCACCACCTGAAAAGAAGCAGCGCCAAAAAACTCCGCTGCTTCCTTTACATCCAGACATTGCATCTGTATTTTATCTTCCAAACCATTCAACGCAACACTTCTTACTGCCATTTCAATGCTTGACTTCTGTATGTCCAGTCCCACATAACTGCCACAGTTATTTTTTGCTTCCATGAGGATTGGGATAATCCCTGTACCGGTTCCGATATCCAGTACTTTTTCCCCGGGCTTTACACTGGCAAAAGAGCTTAAGAGCACTGCATCTGAGCCAAAGCAAAATGCATTTTTATTCTGTATGATACGATAACCTTTTCTGCCTAAATCTTCTATTCTTTCTCCCTGCTTTAAGGTCAGCTGCATTATATTTTTGACTCCCTTTCTTCCTTGCGTTCCTGATTTTCTAATTTTTCTAACGCCTTCTGTTCTTCTGCTGTCAGCTTTCTCTCTTTCTTCTTACGAGGCTTGAATTTCAAATCTTCTACTTTATATTCCCGGATTTCTTTCTCATCTTCCTCTGCCACAATCACCTTTACTAGCTGGCGCAATACGCTGACACTGGCAACCTCCCCTTTTAATCCTTCCGGCGTGGTAACATAGTCACCCACATTGGGCAGACGGAAATTTAACTCTTCATAAGTATCCTGCTCATTTTTTAAGCAACACATCAGCCTGCCACATACACCGGATATTTTGGTAGGATTTAAAGACAGGTTTTGTTCTTTTGCCATTTTTATAGAAACAGGAACAAAATCTGACAGGTAGCTGTGACAACATAAGGCCCGTCCACAAATACCAATCCCCCCCATAAGTTTGGTTTCATCTCTCACTCCTATCTGGCGAAGTTCTATTCTGGTTTTGAAAACCGATGCCAAATCTTTCACTAACTCTCTAAAGTCGATTCTTCCATCTGCAGTAAAATAAAACAACAGTTTATTATTGTCAAAAGTATACTCTGAATCGATTAATTTCATATTCAACCCATGTTTTCGAATCTTTTCAAGGCATATCTGAAATGCTTCTTTTTCCTTTACCTTATTCTGCTGTTCCTTCTCATCATCCTCTTTTGTTGCCATTCGAATCACCGGCTTTAAGGGTTGGGGGACCTGATCATCCGGCATCTGCTTTGTAGGAATGACTACCCTTCCATACTCCACACCTCTGGCAGTTTCCACGATTACGTGATCCCCTACCTTAAATTCATATTTCAAGGGATTGAAAAAATATACTTTTCCAGCTTGTCGGAATCTTACACCTATAATTTTTATCATTACTAATTCTCCTTAATAGTAAGCAGTAAAAGTTCAATTGTTAAATCAAAATTTACGTTTGCATTCAATCTTACCTTGGCCTTTTCAATGGAATTGACAATTTCCTCCAATCCACTATAGGAACTACGGGCTGCTCTCTTTTTAATTTCCGATACTTCATCTTTAAATATCAACATATTCACATCATTGGTGGCTTTAAACAACAACACATCCCGAAACCACACCGTTAGTATATCCAGAAAATCGTTAATCTCTAATTTGTACTCCGTAATTTTCTTCACCCATTCAATCACTTCGTATAGTTCCATATCCTCAAGATAACGCAACATATCCAATGCATCTTTTTTTATCACATCAAAATTTTCTGACTGGGCAAGCTTTACGGCCTTTCCCACATTTCCTCTGGCAAAGGCAATACTTAACTCTGCTTTATAATCCGGCACCCTCAAGCGTTCCATCAAGTAGCGTTTCAGCACACTATCCTTTACAGGCTTTATGTTTAACTGCACACAACGTGATAATATCGTTGGCAACAGGGATTGGGCATTGCTAGTAAGCATTACAATCACTCCGTATGCCGGTGGTTCCTCAATGGTCTTTAAGATTGCATTCTGAGCCTGAGGATTCATCAAATCTGCCTCATCTATAATGTATATTTTCCTTGGACTGCTATATGGTTTTACCTGTATATCATTTACCAACTGACTACGAATTTCATCTACTGTGATAACGTTTGGTTTTTCATGTGTCACATGAATAATGTCCGGTTGATTTCCTGACAATGCCTGTTTACAGGAATGACATTTCAGGCAGGGGATTCTCCCCTGCTTCTCGCACTGCAATGTCAAGGCAAAGGCGTCTGCAAGCAGCATCTTCCCTGACCCTTTTTCTCCATTTATAATATACGCATGACTCACTTTATCTAGTTCTATAGCATTCTGCAGATGCTCGATAATCTGCTCATGTCCAATAATATCCTCAAAACCTGCCATCCTAACTCCTTCTTTCTAAATCCTAATATGACATTCCCCATACCTATGTCATTCTCTGTTTGCCGGGCTAAGCTAAAATATCCAAAAGCAAGCCTTGGATTTCCCCTACTTTACCCAAAATTCCAATATTATCCTTTTCATCTTTTACCAGCTCTCCTGCCAGTTCATCCAGATTTTTGTCCACCAGTTTTACAATACCATAGACCCTGTGTCGTCCTCTTCTATCCAAAAAATTTTCTCTGGAAAACTCATGGGAGCGATTCACCACTTCATTCATAAAGTCTTTGATTAAGCTTCGATACTGTTTCATGTCTTTAATATCCATATGCCTGGATATCTTCTCCCCCTGTTTTGTGATTTCCTCCATCAAACCACTAAGCTTTTCCTGTAACTCTGACTCTTCTATATGACTAATCAGTGTGAATTTGAACCCCTGGTCTGTCTCTGCCACCTTCGTCTGTGTATCTATGGCAGTTACAGGACTGGTACTATTCACTTTTATATCCATCTTTCTGCCCCCTTTTTTCAAAACTATTTATTGCCGTAAACATGATCCGCCGTTTCTTTCTTTTTCGACGTTTTTAATAAAGTTCTTGATATCTTCCACGCATTCTTCCAATATCTGATTTTCAAAAATATTTGTAATATGGTTTCTCTCTATGTTTTCCTTAGAAAAATCCTTCTCATCTGCCAAAAACCTTCGACATACCTCCGCATAGGATGGATTTTCCTGCCTCTCTTCTCTGTGTATGGCACGAAGAAGACGCTCCTTGTCTTCAACGGTGATAAGGATTGGCACCACCCGTTCTTTAAAATGTCCCCTCAGCTTTTCGTAGGACTCTAAGGTACCAATCATTAAAATATTCTCCAGCCTGTCAAACTGTTCATCCTCCACCGTAAAATAATACCAAACTCCATGAACGGTATGATACTCTCTACACTCAAGCACTTTCCCTTCCTTTTGCATTCTGTTCAGACTTTCCTCATCGGTGAAGTGATAAGTCGTCCCATGAATCTCCTGCTGACGCATAGGCCTGGTAGTATAGATGACCACCGGTTTTAAATTGATTTCTTTATCTTCCAACAACCTGTTGTATATCGAATCTTTTCCTGAGGAGCTTTTTCCCATTAAATAAAATATATATCCCATAAACCTGCTTAATTTCCTTTATTGACATCTACACCGGCATCTTGTGTCTGTGCCTGAACAAAAGAATTCTCTGTTCCAGTCACAACTCCCGATTTTTTACCATTTTGATATGCTTTACTATTATAAATCACTCTGGTATCTGCCAGTCTGTCATGAAGTGCTAATTTCTGTTCAGAAACTCCCACCATCAGATAACCGATATATAATATCCCTGATAAATACTTTCCGATAATTTCACGGAATGCCACCTGCCAGAAGGTCAGCTCTATGCCCACAGTAGATACCACCCGAAGCTTCATCAGCATCTTTCCTACCGTACGACCTGTAGTGTAAGTCATCACAATAAAATAAGCAGACATCAAAAGATAATTCACAATCTGGAAGATGTCATAATCAAACAAAATATCTTTAAAGCACACGCTATCCCCTGCCACCATGCGAAGGATTCCAATTGGGAGATTAATCATACCAATCACAACTCCTGCCACGCACATATCAATCAAATAGGCTCCCAGACGAGGGAAAAATCCTGCTGGTTCTACATTAATTAAGTCCTGATTCATAGTACATTAAGCCTCCATTTCCCTGTTCTTTCATGAAATCACGTAAAACTTCTGCATCTGACTGTCCTCTTAACGATTTCATGGTTGAAAATAAGCTTGCAAGAGAAGTGCTAATGCTTTCTCTTTCGTACACTTTAATATCACCGGTCTCTTTTTTTACTTTTTCCAGATAATCTTCATATGTACTTGTGCCATCAATTAGTTTCTTTTCTAACGCCTGCTTTGCTGTATAAATTCGTCCATCTGCCAATTTCTTTACCGTCTTTTTCTCCATGTTTCTTCCCTGGGCAACAATATCTACAAACTGCTCATAGGCTTCATCCACCATTGCCTGCAGAATCTTTCTCTGCTCCTTGGTAAGATCTGCTGCTGCAGAACCCATGGCTTTATTTTTTCCACTGGTAATGTCAATTTCCTTGATTCCCAATTTATCATACAATTCTTTCATATTTGTCATGCTGATAATAACGC
Organism: uncultured Lachnospiraceae bacterium; assembly: GCA_902767135.1. Taxonomy (GTDB): domain Bacteria; phylum Bacillota; class Clostridia; order Lachnospirales; family Lachnospiraceae; genus RUG11237. Next base: position 36,612 of record CACXGE010000006.1, read on the forward strand.
CGATGGAACCTGTCCAACAGTTTCTGTTGGCATAGATTTCGTCTGCTGCCATGGAAATATAATATCCTCCGGAACATGCCTGATCTGCAAAATAACAATAAATCTTTCTTCCTGTTTTTTCTTTGTACTTCATAAGCTTTAAGTACAAATCATCCGATGCTGTCACTGCACCTCCCGGTGTATTGATATACAGAATAATTCCCTTATTGTTGTCATCCTCTATTAACTGGTCTACGTATTTCATAGTCTTAGGATGGTTGTAATCTTCACTTTCGCCAAACATATTTGTGGATGGCTCAGAATAAATGGTTCCTTCCACCTTAATTACTGCAAGATAATCTTCTTTGGGAAGACTCTCTCCTTCTGAGTTAAAAATACTTGCAAGTGTGCTCTGTGACTCTACTTTTCTGCTCTCTGACCAGGTATTAATTGCCACACTGGATACTCCTGTGACAACAAAAATAGCCGCAGCCACTACCACACTGATTAATTTCTTCATAAACCTGTTCCTCCTCGCTTTCCTTATCGGCTGTATATCTGCAACCGCAAACATAATTATTATATGAAATCCATAGTTGAAATGCAAGGATAATTTCGGTTATCAAACAGATATGACTTTTATATCTTCCACCTGTTCATCCTCCAACCCCTGCAAGAATAACTCTGATTTCTTTAATTCCTGTATATATGATATTATTTCCGGGGTAATCAGCTCTCCTGGGGCAAGAATTGGAATCCCAGGGGGATAAACGTATAAAAACTCCCCGCTGATTTGATTCTTGGATTCTTTTATGGAAATACTATGTTGATGGCTATTCACAGCCTGGGCTATGGTCATTTTTATCTGTGGTCTGCCGATTCCCCAGCCTGACGTGAGATTCTGTATCCTTCCTATCCCTTCATACATATCTGTCCTATCTATCCTATCTGTGTTGTCTCTTGTCAAATCCTTCTCTATCTGTAGCAATGCCTTTTTCAAACGCTGTATCCCTTCCTGGGTATCGCAGAGGGTGGTCATAGCCAACACATAGGATGGTGCTGCCATCTCTAATTCCAAGAGAAAATCCTCCCTTAATCTGCTCTTTAGCATATCTCCCCACAGGCTTGTCCCCTTGGTGCTTACCACAATTTTAGAAGAGTCAAAATCATAGACACTGGTATCATTCTTTACTTCATCCCCCATTATTTTTAATTCTTTTAACTCCTTCTTTAGACCGTAAATACTGTAAAGATTGTTGTATAATTCCTGTAATTTTTCTTTTCCCTGTTCTTCCATAAATCTTAAGCATCTGTCAATTCCTGCCATTAACAGATAGGAGGGAGAACTGCTCTGATACATTCTGAGATACTGCTTTACTTTTTCTACATTTACAAACTCACTATGATTGATATGCAATAATGCTGTCTGTGTAAAGGATGGTAGTGTTTTGTGTACGCTCTGAATCACAATATCTGCACCAAAGGTTAATGCCCCCTTAGGGAAACACTCTGAAAAATACAGATGAGCCCCGTGGGCCTCATCAACAATGAAAGGGATTTCATATGCATGAGCAATGTCTGCAATCTTACCAATATCAGAGAGAATCCCTTCGTAGGTTGGCGATGTTATGTACACTGCCTGAATTTCACGGTTTTTATCTTCCTCTAAAAGTTCTCTAAGATGCTCTGGCACTATCCCCCCATTGATATCATATTCCGTTATGTATTCCGGATATAAATACTCCACCTGCAATTCATTCAGATATACAGCATGATAGGCGGACTTATGACTGTTTCTTGCCATCACAATTTTTCCATTTTTCTGACAGACAGACGCAATGGCACTTAAAATTCCCACCGTACTTCCGTTGATTAAGAAAAAACTTTCCTTGGCACCATAAATCTTAGCTGCTCTTTTTTGTGCCTGTTCTAAAAGTCCCTCCGGATGATGCAAATCGTCAAAACCATAGATTTCTGTGATATCCATCTCATAAGGATTTATCATCTCTCCAAAGTTTCGCTTATGCCCTGGCATATGAAAAGGATATGCCTGGGTTTTACTATATGCTTTTAATCTGTTCCATAAATCTTCCTGCTCCATAGATACCTCACTCTTTCTTTGTTTGAACGTAACTATCATGTTGCTGTACACACAATATGTACACAGTAACAGTAACCGATTTTGACCATGCTTCGCATTCCAAATGGCCAAAATCCGTAGCCTGAAATCTTTCGTACGGTATTTTCGGTGCCGAAAATACCTACCTGTGTACTGTAACCTATCATATCCTTTTTGTCGGTTTTCGTCAAAAAATATTTGCCATATTCTTTTATATGTATTATAATTAAATAGTCGTGCAATTTCTGTATTCATTTGTATGGATTGCGCAAATTATATGCAGCAAGGTGACTGTTTCGTACCTTTACAGTTGCCAGAATATGAACATAAAGGGGGACTTGTTATGAAGTTAAAAGGTAAGCTTATCCTTATGAGTTTGGCTCCATTAGCAGCACTTGCCATCCTCATAATCATTTTTTCAAATCTCAGAATTTCAAATGTAATTTCCGATGTTGTCCGAGAGGACATTCAAGCCAGTGCCAGGTTGCAGGCAGAGCTTATCCAAAGCTACGATGGTGATTTTTCTGTGGAAGACAACGGAGACCTTGTGAAAGGACAACACAACATTACCCAGGAAACCGATGTGATGGACAGTTTGTTAGACAGCTCCAAAATCGCACTGACCATTTTTTATGGTGACACACGTTACTCCACCTCCATTGTACAGGATGGAGAGCGTATCTTGGGAACACAGGCAGGCCAGGCTGTAGTTGACGAAGTACTTCACAGTGGAAATGAGTATTTTGCATCCAACGTGGATATTTTAAACGAAAAATATTACGGATACTATATACCTATCTTGGATAAGGATAACACACCTATAGGTATGGTGTTTGCCGGAAAATCCCAGACAAATGTGTCAAAAGAGATCAATTCCATCCTCAATTTTATCGTTGGGATTACACTTGTGGTGTCGGTTATATGTGCAGTTGTGATTACCATTTTCTCTCGAACCATCAGCAAGCGTTTAACTAACGGTGTCAATGCCTTAGAGCATATATCCGCTGGTGATTTACTGGTAGAATTAAACGAAGCTTATGCCAACGGAAAAGATGAGACAGCAGACATTGTTCGAGCTGTGATTAAATTAAAAAGCACCATTGGAGATATTGTTGGTCAGATTATTGCCGACAGCAGCCATGTCCATTTGGCAGCCACGAAACTAAAAGCCGGGGCTGTAACCGCCAGTGACAGTATTCAGCAGGTAGAACACGCCATGGAAGAAGTTGCTCTGGCAGCTACAGCTCAAGCAAGTGATACTCAGAATGCCACCAATGAAGTACATACCATCGGTCAGCGAATTGATGAAATCAATACGGATGTACAGCGCTTAAATGAAAATTCGGACAAAATGGAGCAAAATGGAATGCTTGCTAAGAATACCTTAAAAGAATTGGAACGCATCAATGCAGAGGTACAAAATTCCATTGATACTATTTATGCCCAGACAAATACCACAAACGAATCCGCACAGAAAATCAGTGAAGCCATCAGCCTGATTACCTCCATTGCAGAGGAGACCAACTTACTTTCCTTAAACGCTTCCATTGAAGCTGCCCGTGCCGGTGAACAGGGTCGTGGGTTTGCAGTAGTGGCTTCCCAGATTCAGAAACTGGCAGAACAGTCAAATGTCTCTGCACAACAGATTAATCAGTGTACCCAGTCTTTGATGGAGGACTCACAAAATGCAGTGTCCACTATGGACAGTGTAAAAGAAACTATGGCTCGCCAATGTGTTATGGTGGAAAAAACAGACCAGGTATTCCACCAAGTGTTAGAAGGAATTCAAGATTCCCGTACAGATGTATCAAAAATTTCAGATAGCACCAAAGCATTGGAAGCTTCAAAGGTCAGCATCACTGATATTATTCAGAATTTATCCGCTGCGTCAGAGGAATATGCCGCCAGTACCCAGGAAACCTCTTCCGCTGCAACTCAGGTAAGTTCTATTGTACAAGATATCACAGACAGTTCTGTGGATATGCAGCAATTGGCAGCAGGATTAAAAGACAGTGTAGATTACTTTAAACTATACGAGACAACCAAACCGGAAACTTAAAAAAATCTCCCTTAATTTTTAAGGGAGATTTTTTTCTGGCAACCCATAAATTTCCATCAACTTTTCCTCCTATTATATGACATTATATGATATAATACGTCATAGATAAAAATTCTAAAGGGGGACAAACAACAATGCACAACCTAAAAAAGACATCAAAAAGGCTAGGGCCTATTCTTTTGGGAATTTTCTGCTTTTTCTTCCTGTTTTCAGGAAGTCATATTGATACAAAAGCCGCAGCCGATTCCCATGTATCCGATACCAGCAAGGAAAAAAACGGATTTATCACTTCAAAAAGCGGTGATGTCTATTATTATAAGAACAACAAGAAACTTTCCGGATGGCAGGTCATTGATGGAAAAACCTATTATTTTGACAAAAGCCAGAAAAAAAAGATGGTCACTGGATGGCAAACCATTCTGTTTAAAACCTACTATTTCAAGTCTAACGGACAAATGGTTACCGGAAAGAAAAAAATCGGTAAATACACCTATTACTTCCACAAAAAAGGCTATATGCTCACCGGATTTCAGACCATCAAGGGCAACGTTTACTATTTTAACAGCAAAGGCAGGATGCTCACCGGATTTCGAACCATAAAGAAAAAGCAATATTACTTCCATGACACCGGTATTATGCAGACCGAATTTCTTATCCTGTCCGGCAAGAAATATTATTTTAATTCAAAGGGAGTAATGCAAACCGGATTTAAAAAAATTGGTTCAAAAACCTATTATTTTGACACCGATGGCGTTATGAAAAAAGGGTTACGAAAAATATCCAAAAAGTATTATTATTTTAATACAAAAGGTATTATGCAGACCGGATTTTGCACTATCAATAATATTACTTACTATTTTGACCCATCCACTGGTGCTATGTATAGTCCAAAATCAGATGGCACAATCAAAAAAATTGGCAGTCAGTATGCCTGCTTTAACAAAGATGGTTCCTACCAGCTCACTGCTTCTTATGGTCTGGTAAATGGGGTTAAAGTTCACCCACAATACTTTACGGATCCAAAGGTAAGTGAGGAAACTTTACTAGCCGCCATCCTTTATTCCGAAGCAGGAAATCAAAAGGATTACCCCGTGACAGGAGAGCTGAATCAGAAAGATTATACCTTTTATAAAGGTCATCTTGGTGTGGGTTATGTTATTTTTAACCGAATGACCAGCAAGCTTGGTCTTAAGGAAGTAATCTATCAGCAGTACCAATTTGAACCTGCAAGAACCGGTGTGTTGACCAACTATTTAAACCATCCGGAGCTTGTTTCCACAGATTGCAAAAATGCTGCAAAAGTGCTTTTATATGATTACAAAAATAACAAAAACAGCGTTCCAGGCTTTAAACGCAAGGATTTTACCTGGAAAAATTTCTGGGCAGTAACCTATGCCAAAACTACTAATTTTTTTGAAGTTTACAATGCACCAGAGTATGAGATAATTCAAGGCCATGTGTTCTTCAACTATACCAAAAAGATAAATTAGAACGTAACTGTTCAGAACCACTGAATGGTTACATGAATACAAAGTAACAGGCAGTAGCTTTCGCTACTGCCCTTTTTTATTCATATCTTAATGCTTCAATAGGATTCATCTTCGCCGCTTTATTTGCCGGATAGTATCCAAAGAATATACCAATCAGTATAGAGAAGGATACGGAAAAGAAAATTCCTGTCACACTAGGACTGGCTGCATATCCCATAAAACCGGCGGCCACAGCCCCTAAGGTGATTCCTAATACAATTCCGATAAATCCACCGATAAGACAGATCACTACCGATTCCATGATAAACTGTAATCTGATGGAGCCATTGGTGGCTCCTAATGCCTTTCTGGTACCGATTTCTCTGGTTCTTTCTGTGATGGATACCAGCATAATATTCATAACACCAATTCCTCCAACTAACAGGGAGATTCCTGCAATAATAGCGATTGCCAGAGAAATGGTGGACAGCATATCTGTCATAGATGAAATCATGGATTCCATACTGTATGCACTAATCTGATAATTCTCATTCTTGGCATAATACTGCTCAAAAAAGTTCTCTACTTTTTCTAGAAATTCTGTGGAGTCTGTATCGGTACTGGTCACAATGGTAAACTGTGAATACCCATTGCTATTATGGTTTTGTTGTTTTGCTGTTTCCAATGGAATGTAAACATCCGTGGAAACATCCTGGGTAGAATCAGAGGAAAACCCTGCACTGGAGGCGCTGTATTTATAAACGCCCACAATATAGTAGGTGTAAAAGTTATGATTCAAGGTAACTTCTATGGTCTGTCCTAAGGCAGCGCTGGTATCTCCATCAAATAAATTATTCACCAGATAATCCGGAACTACCGCTACCTTCTTTCCTTTTTCCTGATCTGCCTGACTTAAACTTCTGCCTGCCAGAAGCGTTAGATCTGCGGTATTCATGTAACCTAAATTTCCGCCAGTAACATTTACGTTGGCGTAGAGCTTTCCGTCCTCTGCAGTACCGCTTCCCACCGATTCGGAAAGGGAAATTTCATCAATATTGTCCGAATACTCTGCCAGAAGATTGTCAAGCATTTCATCTGTAATATAATCCTCAGCACTCATGCTGCGACCTATCACACCTCCTTGAAACTTCATACCATTCTCTGTCACTTCATCCTCGGTGCTTTTCTGTTGTAACCCAACCGTAATATTATTTGCTCCCATAGACTGCATGGAGGTGGTGACAGAGTTGGTTATGGAATCTCCCACTGTCATAATGGCTATGACCGAACCGCTACCGATCATAATACCCAACATGGTAAGCAAGGCTCGCATCTTATTTGCCACCAGACTGTTTAATGCAAGAAGTATATTTTCAATGACTAACATTTTTTCCCTCCTCCTTGATAATATTACCATCTTTAATTGTAATAATTCTTCCGGTTTCTTCGGCAAGTTCCTGAGAATGGGTAATCAGCACGATGGTCTTTCCCTGTTCCTTATTTAACTTGTGAAACAAATCCATAATTTTTCGTCCCGTCTTAGAATCCAGAGCTCCTGTAGGCTCATCTGCCAGAATGATGGCAGGGTCATTTGCCATAGCCCTTGCTATAGCCACACGCTGCTTCTGTCCGCCGGAAAGTTCATCTGGTTTATGGTTCATTCTCTCCTCCATGCCAACCATCGTCAGCAGTTCTTTTGCCCTCTTAGTCCGCTCTTTTCTAGGTACCTTTGCATACAACATAGGAAGCTCCACATTTCTTAAAGCTGAAGTTCTTGATATCAGATTGTACGTCTGAAACACAAAGCCAATCTTTTCGTTTCTGATATGGGATAATTCTCTATCCTTTGCTTCCCCCACATCCATACCATCCAACATATAACTACCTTCACTTGCCCTATCCAATATTCCAATAATATTCATCAAGGTGGTTTTTCCTGAACCTGAAGCACCAACTATGGATACAAATTCTCCCTTATGCACCTTTAAATCAATGCCGTGGAGAATCTCTAACTCATTTAGTTGACCTTCATAAAACCGTTTCACAATCTGCTTTAAATCTATCATCACATCATCCATCTATTTCTACCTCCTATTAGTAAGGACCACCACCGGCTGGCATTCCGCCGCCGCCCCTATGAAATAAACTGGTGTTTTGGGAGTCACTGGTATTTTTTTCGCCGGAAGCCTGGGTTGATGTTCCTGTAATGATGAGCATACCTTCTTCTAATTCATCACTGGATATTTCTGTATAATAATCACTTTCTAGTCCCACTTCCACAACAATTTCCTTCTTTTGCATTCCTGAGTCACTGCCAGATTCTCCACTAGAAGTTCCTTCAAAAGTTCCATTCGGAGCTCCTTCTGGCTTTCCATTTGGCTTTTCCCCTTCTGCAAACTCTGGTTTTTCTCCATGAGACATATTCTCATCACTGTTTTCTTCTATTGTAGTATCCGTTTCTTCTTTTACACCTGTAGAATCCGTACCTGCATTATCCTTTGCTTCTGTTGTCTGGGTATCTTCTGCGCTGTTTCCTGTTTCTTCGTTTCTTCTATCCTTCTTTATACTACTGTTGTCTACCACATAAATCACACTTTCTCCATCTGCGTTGGTCTCAATAGCATCATAGGGAACTGCAAATACATCGGTTGCAGATGCTGTCAGTATGCTTGCCTTTGCGCTCATCCCAATCCGCAGTCTGTCATTTTGTGACTTTAATGTAATCTCTATTTTGTAGCTTACGCTGGTGGAGGAAGTAGCATTTCCCATGGCATCCCCTGAACTGCTTTCCGGCGTTGGTGCCACATATGTAATCTCACCTTCTAATTCTTCGTCGCCGGTAGCATCTGTCTTTACCACCACACTCATACCTTTTTCTACATCCGCTATATCATATTCATCCACGGTAGCTTCAATCATAAGATTACTGTTATCCTGAATGGTAAGGACTTCTCCACCTGAAAAGGTTTCCCCTTCTTTTACATTTAAAGCAGTGATGACTCCTGACATTGGCGCTGTTACAACACAACTGTCAACCTGCTCCTGCAAAGACTTGACCTGACTTTCGTCATTATTCGTACTGGTGACAGACTGAAGTTTCGCACTTTCTAGGGAGGACTCCTGTTGTGCCAGATTACTGTTATTATTCCTTGTAGTATCCTCCTTATCCTGAACAGCCTTGGTGTAGGAAGAAGATGCCTGCTCTAGGGCAGTTGTCGCCTGTTCGTAAGTCTGCTTTGCCTCCGACTCTGTTTTCTGTGCCGCCTCTAATGCCGCACTTTTGGTTTCATCGTCTGATTTTGCAGTGTTAATTTCTTCCTGTTTTGCATCTATTTTTTCCTGAATAGATGTCTTTTTATTCTCTGTAGTCGCCTCTTTCAGCTGTGTCTGCAGCTTACTTAACTGACTTTCTAGTTTTGTAAGGGTTTCTTTGGCTTTACTTGACTCACTCTCTGCTGTTTCCCTTGCAGCCACTGCATCCTGGTAGGCCGTTTTACTGCTACTCTCTGTGGCTGCTGCACTGGTGTAAGAATGATAAGTGGATGTGACATTTTCATCTGCCCTGGTTGCCTGCACACTGGCATTCTCCACTGCCTCGGAATACTGACGCTGGGCATTTTTTACATTGTTGGAAGACTGCTGTTGGCTGACAGATAAGCTTTCCTTGGCATCCGATAAGCTTTCTGATAAATCTGAGTCATCAAATTCTAACAAAGTATCCCCCAGAGTAACCATATCTCCCACTGCCACATTTAGTGTCTTTACATCTATATTATTTAAAGTGGTAGTTATGGTCTTTGTGGTTGCCGCTGCCACCGTTCCCGTTACACTGATGGAGGTAGAGATATCACGTTTGGTCAACACGGCGGTTTCATATCCCTTGCTACCCTCTGTTGGAAACCCGGAGGCTTTCTGCTGTTTATGGTATATCATACATCCCACCATAGAACCTATGATAATGATTACAACCACACAGGTGATTCCCTTATGCCGTTTTAGAAACCGCCCCATCCACCTTATATTCTGTTTTTTATTTTCCTGCTCTTCTACATTTATCTCCTGTTTTTTCTTAAAAAATTGTTTCATGTAGGACCTCCTTTTTATATCTGATAAAATACTTCTACGTTAAATCATAAAAAGGATACATGGTAAAAATATGGTAATTAAGTGAAAAAAGTGTGAAATCCCATTGAGATTTCACACTTTCCTAACGTTTCTGTTCAGCTTTTTTCTTCTATTTTTTCCATCATCTGATCATACTGCTTATACATCTTCTGTACTCCGTTTTCTAAAATATAATAGTGTCTTATGTACGGAATCAGCAGTATAAGAATCATTAGACTCAGTGCCATAAGTCCCGGTGAAAATGCAAACTGCAAAGCAAGAAAACTCATCATCTCCAACAACGCAAACACCACCGTTACAATCAAATGCACCAATCGTTCGTGTTGAAAGAATGCAATCTGGGTCAAATGCTTTTGTATCTGTACATTCCAGTCTTGTTTTTCATCCTGTTTTAAAAGCACATCAATTTCAGCTAGATAATCTTTTATTCTCTTCTCCATTGTACTCATCCCCCATAAATACACCACACTGCCGCCAAAGAGACAAGGATGCCAACAATGCAGCCGACTATTTTTTTCGAAAGACTTTCCAGGTCATCTTCCCGAAAATTTCTTGATAAAATTAAGGTGGCTACCGCCCCGAGAACAGCTCCTCCGATATGTCCTGTCAAATCAATTCCCTCTGACCAGGTTGCCACCGCATAAAAGCATACAAACAAAATTGCCTGCACCATAGAACGTCCCTGCTTTTTATTCTGAATAATGGCCGATGCCACCAACAGTCCAAATGCTGCCCCCGATGCACCAATGGAATACACCTGATGATCCCCGGAATGAACCACCAGGGAAAGAATACTGCCCCCCAATCCTGACAACAGGTATATCACAATCATCTTTAGTGACCCTAAATAGGACTCTACCAGACTTCCTGCTGCTGCAATGGCAATGAGATTCATACCAATATGTGCCACATCTCCATGCAGATACATACAGGTAAGAAATCTGCTGTATTCCCCTTGTACTACCACTTTTTCATAATTCATCCCTCCCAAAAGGTAATAATCTTTTGGAAAAAAATAGTTTAATCCAAAAATCAATAGATTAAATATACAGATAATAATTGTCACAATGAAAAAATTTTTTCCTCTGTCTGATGTCTCCATACCTGCTCCTTTTTAACAAACTACAACTTAACCTCTACCTTATCTTCCAGCTCCATACTGTCCGGAGTGACTCTGCAGTCATAAGCAAGGATACCAACCCCTGCATTGTGAGCCTTACGTAAAACTTCACAAAATTCCGGGTGAATTTGGCTTGGGCAAAAATATTTTACCCCCTTCATCTGGATGACAAATAAAACATAACATTGATACCCTTGCTCTTTGGCTTTGATGAGTTCTTTTACGTGCTTTATGGCTCTCTCAGAAGGTGCATCCGGGAAGCTTACCACCCCATCCTGTTCTAATGTCACACCTTTGACTTCCACAAAGATTTTCTCCAATTCACCGCATTCTCTTTCGTATTCTACATAAAAATCAAAACGAGATGCTTCATAAGTATATTCCGGTCGGATAGTCGCCTTGACACCGCTGGGAACGATGGTGTTGTTTCCGATTCTGAGCCATTCCCCCACCGCCATATTCGGCGCCTGGGAATCCATATTGATAATGCGTTCCCCCTTTTTCACTGCAATCAGATCAAACTTTGTCTTTCTCTTTGGATTGTCACTTTCCTCTACATAGACCGTGACACCAGGTAGCAGCAGCTCCTTACAGCGCCCTGTATTTTTCACATGACAGACCTGTACCTGCCCGTCAATTTCTATATGTGCAATAAAACGATTCGGGCGACTATGAAAGACGCCCGGTAAAATTTTTTTATATTTCATCTTTGATTCTATATCTCTTCCTTTTCTCTACTCCTGAACCATAAAAATTTTCTCCAAATCATCTGTTTCTACCTCTGAATAGAAATCCTCTTCCTTCCTTAGCATTTCTACTCCATATCCGTCCTTTTCTTTCCAAATGTAATTTTCTATATACCTTCTTTTTCCATCTACATAGACACTTGTATAGACAACGGTTTCTTCAAATAGATTTGTATATACATACTCACTTTCTTTATTGTCTAAATGCTCTAAACCCGCCAGTTCATATTCCATTTTTTCCTCTGGACATTCACAGACTGTTTTTATAAAATCTTGTATCTCATCCTCCGCTACATGAAAGTAAATACTTACATCCTTCCACTCACGGTATCTTGCATAGCTTATTTCATATTTGTTTGACAATGGCAGACAAAACACATCACTTAAAATATCTGTTTCTTCCTTTGTACAACTATTCTTTGTATAGGATACAATTTTTGTATAGTCCAAATAATGTTGATACAAACTATAATCTACACCACAAAGTACAAGAAATAACACTACAAGCAACACGTACTTTTTTAACTCCTTTTTATTTTCCTGTCTTCGTTCTTCTTGATATTTTCCCCATAAAATAATCCCATATTTTACTGTATTGCCCAAGAATATCACTAGGAAAAAAGGAAGAATCAAAAAAATGTACATCTTTATTCCTCTATAAATCCCTTCCTTAAATCAGTGTATTAATTAAGTCAACCATCTGACCCACATACTTTTCACAGATTTCGTCCGTAGCTGCTTCCACCATAACACGAATCACTGGTTCCGTACCACTTTCACGGAGAAGAATACGTCCCTCATCTCCTAATTCCTTAGAGATTTTTTCATTTAAGGCAAGGACTTTTTCATTTTCCATGATAACTTTTTTATCTTCCACACGCACATTCTGCAATAACTGTGGGAACATGGTCAAGCCCTGACATAAGGTACCTAAAGACTGCTTGCTCTCCATGATAACTTCCATTAACATCAATGCGGTTAAAATTCCATCTCCGGTAGTGGCATGTTTTGAGAAAATCACATGGCCGGACTGCTCACCGCCAAGCACATAACCATTGGCTACCATAGCCTCATTTACATACTTGTCACCTACTGCAGTCTTGCAGTAATCAATTCCCTCTCTGTCTAATGCCTTAAACAATCCCAAATTTGACATTACGGTGGCTACCACCGTATTTCCCTGAAGCTTTCCGCATTTTTTTAAATATTTTCCACATACATATAAAACAAAATCACCATGGATTTCATTTCCATTCTCATCCACTGCGATACAACGGTCCGCATCCCCATCAAAGGCAAATCCTACATCTAAGTTCTTTTCCTTTACTAACTTTTGGAGATTTTCAATATGGGTAGAGCCACATTCCATATTGATGTTGGTTCCATCCGGTTCATTTCCCACCACATAGGTCTTCGCTCCTAATGCATCAAATACACTCTTGGCAATGGCATGTGCACTTCCGTTAGAACAATCCAGACCGATTCTCATACCATTGTAAGAACGTGTTGCAAGGGAAATCAAATATCCCACATAACGGTTTCTTCCAATGGCATAATCTGTAGCCACACCTACATTGGCTCCGGTTGCAAATGGAAGTTCTCCCATCTCTCCATCAATATATTTCTCCATGGCAGCTTCCACATCTGCTGAAATCTTGTGTCCGTTTCCGTCCATAACCTTGATTCCATTGTCCTGATATGGGTTGTGGCTGGCACTTACCATAATACCACAGTCAAAATTCTCTGTACGAACCACATAGGCAACCGAAGGTGTAGTAGTTACATGAAGTAAATACACATCCGAACCGGATGCTGTAATCCCTGCCACCAAAGCATACTCATACATATAACTGCTGCGTCTGGTATCCTTGCCAATGACAATTCTTCCCTTGTGATTCTGATTGTAAAACCATCCTAAATATCTACCAATCTTAAATGCATGGTCTGCAGTAAGCTTTACATTAGCCTCTCCACGAAAACCATCTGTTCCAAAATACTTACCCATTGTTATTCCCTCTTTCTTAAACCAATTCTTTTTTACACATATCAAGTGCTGATGCAATGACTGCATCCATGTCATAATACTTATATTCACCTAAACGTCCACCAAAAATTACCTTATCTTCCTTATCCGCTAATTCTTTGTACTGTGCATATAAATTTCCATTCTTTTCATCGTTTACTGGATAGTAAGGTTCATCTCCCTTTTTCCATTCCGAGCTGTATTCCTTACTGATAACTGTCTTTTCCTGGGTTCCAAATTCAAACCACTTGTGCTCAATAATTCTGGTATATGGTGTCTCTGCATCCGTATAATTTACTGCCGCATTTCCCTGGAAGTTTGGCATATCCAATACCTCTGTCTCAAAGCGAACAGAACGGTACTCCAAAGTTCCCAGCTGATAGTCAAAATAAGCATCGATGGCACCGGTATAGATTACCTTATCTGCCATACCGTCATACTCTGCTTTTTTCTCAAGGTAATCTTCCCCTAAACGAACTTCGATTCCCTCTAACATATTTTCTACCATTTTTGTGTATCCACCCATTGGAATTCCCTGGTAAAGAGCATTAAAATAGTTATTGTCAAAGGTGAGACGAACCGGAAGACGCTTGATGATAAAGGATGGAAGCTCTGTGCAGGCACGTCCCCACTGCTTCTGGGTATATCCTTTGATTAACTTCTCATAAATGTCGGTCCCCACCAGACTGATTGCCTGTTCCTCTAGGTTCTTTGGCTCTGTAATGCCTGCTGCCTTTTTTTGTTCCTCAATTTTTTCTGCTGCCTCTTTCGGTGTAGTCACTCCCCACATTTTATTAAAGGTATACATATTAAAGGGCAGAGAATACAATTCTCCCTTGTAATTTGCCACCGGGGAATTGGTAAAACGATTAAACTCAGCAAATTTATTTACATAGTTCCACACTTCCTTATTGTTGGTATGGAAAATATGTGCACCGTATTTATGTACATTGATTCCTTCGATTTCCTCACAATGCACATTTCCTGCAATGTGATTTCTCTTATCGATAACTAAAACTTTCTTTCCCTTCTTGGTCGCTTCCCTGGCAAACACCGCTCCATAAAGCCCGGCACCTACCACTAAATAATCATACATACAAAATCCTCTCTATTCGTCATACTGTTTTTTGTAGTTCCAAATCCAAAACTCCACCTGCATCTTAAACAACTTTTGCATCTTTTCCATTATACTCGCTCTAGTCATAGAACGCAAGAAAAAAAGCCTGGCAGCAAATGCCAGGCTTGAGTAAAGTCGGTAAACTAGGCTTACTAACTCCATATACAACAAACTCTATTTTTGAATTAATTGATACAAAACGAATCCTTCTTCTTTCGTTACTTCAAATACAGCCTCCTCTTTCGTAAGCTTTTTGGTAACAGTTCAGGCAGGTCTGCGCATTTACTGCGCTGACCGTGAAAAAATGTGCATTTAACAAAAATCGGGCAATTTTTCATGCGTAAGCATTGCCCGATTTCGTAACAGTTTAGCCTATGGCTGAACTGTTACGCTTTTTGTACTTGTCATATTCTCCCACATCTATATCAAACCCTAAACTCTGCTGTGTTCCCTGTATTTGATAAACATACTCACCTTTATTCAGAAAAACAAGATAAAGTCCAGAATCGTACATCACGCTATCCATAACTTCAGATGAAGATATTCCCAATTCCCTTTGAATTTCTTCATATCCATTCCCTTACCTAACCTTCTACAGCTACCAAACATTTCCTCAATCTTCAGGTACAAAAAAACCTGTCCGGACAATTCCTTATCCAAACAGGTTGCAAATCATGAGACACCCGGGACTCGAACCCGGGACAACTTGATTAAAAGTCAAGTGCTCTACCACCTGAGCTAGTATCCCATAAAATGCCCAGAACCGGAATCGAACCAGTGACACGAGGATTTTCAGTCCTCTGCTCTACCAACTGAGCTATCTGGGCTTATTTCATATCTTCTTATATAAAAAAAAAGAATTGCGGGGGCAGGATTTGAACCTACGACCTTCGGGTTATGAGCCCGACGAGCTTCCAGACTGCTCCACCCCGCGATAAGATTTAATGGGCAGAGGTGGATTCGAACCACCGAAGCAATTTGCAGC
>CACXGE010000007.1 GCA_902767135.1 uncultured Lachnospiraceae bacterium
AAAAAGTGAAAATAAAAAATGCCCGGAAGCCTAATAAATAAAGACTTTCGAGCTATACTAAGCTAAAAGTTGCTGCAAAACTGTGGATAAATCTGAATTGAAAGAAATCAAGAATGATGATATAATGTCATTAAAGAATAAGATTTCTGATCAGGATAACAAGATTGATGAATTGAAAAATCAGTTTAGTGATGCCACAGACGGTTATTCTTATGATGAATGGTTTTCTGAATTTTCTTCAATCGAAGAAGGTTATGGTGATGCACCTGATGGTGATGCAACATTTACCAAACTTAAAAACCTTGATGAAGAAATTAGGAATGCTGAGAAACAACGTTTTGATTTGTTATCGCAAAAGGAAAAACGAGGTCAGTTAGATACTGGTTTTTCAGGTAAAATACCTGATGATAAACTTGATGAATATAATGTAAAAGCATTTGAACAAATTAAGGTTGATA
Source organism: uncultured Lachnospiraceae bacterium (assembly GCA_902767135.1). Classification (GTDB taxonomy): domain Bacteria; phylum Bacillota; class Clostridia; order Lachnospirales; family Lachnospiraceae; genus RUG11237. The sequence continues at coordinate 459 of CACXGE010000007.1, forward strand.
CAGGGTATTCAGATGAACAGGCTACGAAGTTCCATGATGCTTTGAAAGAATATTTTGGCGGTGATTATAAAAAAATACTTTCAGGTGAAACACAAACTGCAAAAATCATTAGAAATGGTATTGATAGAATGCCAATATATAATGATGCAATTTCCAGGGGAATGACACTCTCAAATGAAGATATTGGACTATTCAGTAATTTGAAACCAGGTGAAACACTTCCAAGGAAAAGTATAATTGAAAGTTGGAGTAGTTCAAAAGAAACTGCAATAGCATACAGTGGAATAAGTGATTATGACAGAAGTTCAGTCATACTTGAATGTGTAGATAATCAGACCGGTGTTGGTGTTCAACATTTATCTTCATTTGGAAAAGTTGAATCAGAAGTTCTATCAAGTGCAGAATATGAAGTTGTTGAAGTAGTAATTGAAAACAAGTATGATTATTTGTCAAACCACAAAGAATTTTTATATTTTGAAGAAGATTTGATAGATGAAGAATTGACAATGAAAGGAAATATTGTATGCAAAATAAAAGTAAAAGAGAAACACTAATTTCTGAATACAAAGCATTGTTGAAAAAATCAAGGGAATCAACAACAGAAGAAGAAAAAAAGAAATATTCACAATTATCACATGAAAAACATCAGGAAATACTGATGGAACAATTTGGTGGTGATAAAAATATTGGTAGATTCAATGAATTTTAGAAAGGCATCCTGAATAGGGTGCTTTTTTAGTGCGTAAAGAACAGTAGCACTGGAAAATCTATGAAGCAGAAAATGTGTGAGGTGACACAGAAGTAACTTCCTTCTAGTGTTGCTGTTTTTATATTGATATGATTGAGGGTCAGGAAAGGAGATAGAATCATGATTATAACAGGAATGGCACACTTTGAAAGTGTATGCAAAAACAAATTAGTTGAGTGGTACAACAAAAGACATGAAGAAGATCCTATGTCTAATCCACAGATTTACATTGATAATGTATTTGTGGTGTGGAGTTGTAAAACATTGCAGAATTATAAAGCTTTGTTATCTACAACTGTTTCCGGAGATGGTATTTATGCAGAATACACATTCAATGGTGACAAACAGGAACTGTATGAAGATGTGTATGGTAAGATTACAAACACCTGTCACACAGTAGAGTAGAAAGGTGGTGATCCTTTTTATCTTCCAATCATGGGTTAAATGATATTTGTCGAGTATGGCAAGACGTAAAACCGATACAACCAAACAATCATGTGTGAGTGAACACGTAAAAAACGTAATTGAAAGGATGGAAAAGTAACATGACAAGAAAGCAACTGGAAGATTTAGGTTTAACCAAAGAGCAGATGGATACCATTATGGAACTCAATGGGAAGGACATTGAGAATACTAAGGCATCTGCGAAAGGCAAAGATGATGAGATTGCAGCATTGAATGAACAGATTAAGACTGCAAATGATACCATTGCAGAGCTGAAGAAGAACAATGTGGACAATGAAGCCTTGCAGAAAAAGGTGGGTGAGTACGAAGGAGAGGTCAAGCGCTTAAAAGCAGAAGCGGAAGCAACCACAAAGACATATGCTTTGAAGGAACAGCTTTCCAAAGCCGGTGTAGTAGATGCAGATTACCTCATCTATAAGCATGGAGGCATTGACAAGTTTACATTCGATAAGGAAAACAATCCAGTAGGAATTGAGGAAACACTTAAGCCATACAAGGAAGATACCGCCATGGCACACCTGTTCAAGCAGGAACCCGTGAAACAACAGTACAATCCAAAAGATGGCAGTGGTCCCGGAGCAGTAAACCCATTTGCAAAAGAAACCTACAATCTTACCAAACAGGGCGAACTATTAAGAAGTAATCCGGAGCAGGCAAGAGCAATGGCAGCGGCCGCCGGAGTGACAATTTAAGAAAGAGAGGATGATAACTTATGGCAATTACAAAAATTGCAGACGTAATTGTACCGGAGCTTTTTAACCGGTATGTAGTAAACAGAACAATGGAACTGTCAGAGTTCTTTAAAAGCGGAATTGTAGTAAACAGTCCGGAATTTAATGCTTTGGCAAGTGAAGCGGCAAGAACACACAATATGCCATTCTTCGAAGATTTGCAGGGAGAATCCGAAGCAACACTGGAAGATGTGAAGATGACTGCAAAGAAAATTGGTTCAAACAAAGATGTATCTACCACAATTTTAAGACAGAATATGTGGGCGGCAACAAATCTTTCAGCGGCATTGGCAGGAGCAGACCCAATGAAAGCAATCGGGGATTTGGTAGCCGGATACTGGGCAAGAGATATGCAGAAGGAACTTATTGCAATTCTCTCCGGTGTATTTGGAACAACCACAGCAGGAGAAGGCGGAACTCCGGCAGCGGAAACGAGAATGGCAGATCATATCCTTGATTTGACCAAACAGACATCAGCAGCGGCAAAATGTATCAGCGCATCAGCCTTTATTGATGCCTGCCAGTTATTAGGAGATGCTCAGGCACAGCTATCTGGTGTGGCAATGCACTCTGCTACAAAATCATATCTGAAAAAGCAGAATCTGATTCAGACCGAGCGTGATTCAACAGATGTGGAATTTGATGTATATCAGGGAAGAAGAGTAACTGTGGATGATGGATGTCCGGTAGATACAGATAATGGAGTTTACACTACATACCTTTTCGGAAACGGAGCAATTGCATACGGAGAAGGAAGTCCGGTAGGACATGTGGCAACAGAAATTGACAGAGATAAGCAGACCGGTGGAGGTATTGATTACCTGATTAACCGTAAAGCATTTATCCTTCACCCAAGAGGAATTGCCTATACAGGAGCTGTGAGAGAGCATGTGGAGACACCACTTAGAACAGAGCTTGCCATGGCAGAAAACTGGAATCCGGTATATGAGCCAAAACAGCTTAGAATCGTAGCAATCAAACATAAGATTGGTTAGGTGATGTAAATGTCTGATATGTTTACCACATTAAAGGAAATGCTTGGTGTGGAGGATAAGGATGTACAGATAGAATTTGCCTTAGAAAGTGCGAAAAATATCGTAACAGACTATTGCAATATCGATGAAATTCCAACGAGCCTTGAAACAACGGTGGTTCGCATGGCAATGGATATTTACAGGAATGAACGGCCTGGGGAAACAGAGAAGCCTCAGGCTGTAAAATCTGTAAGCATAGGAGATACCAGCACAAGCTTTGGTGATGTGGCATCTGGTGACTACACACAGAGCATAGTAAAGAACTATGAAAAGCAGTTAAAAAGGCACAGGAGGTTGACTTTTTAATGAATTTACACAGAAAAGTAATTGAACTCATGTATGAAGATACACTTACCATCACAGAGTATGAAAAAGTAAAGGATGAAAAGACAAAGCTTACAGAGTCAAAAGAAATTGTGGTTCAGGATAATATCCCGTGCAAGCTTTCTTACAAGAGTGTGGTGTCAACAAGTCAGAGCGATACATCCAATGAGTTGATGCAGGTGGCACAAATCTTTCTTGCACCGGAGATAAAGATAAAGCCTGGAAGCAAGATTACAGTGCATACCAAAAGCGGGTACGAGCAGTCATACAAGCAAAGCGGTGTCCCTGCAGTGTACGAGACACACCAGGAAATCATGCTGGAGGTATTTGAAAGGTGGGCATAATATGGCAAGAATGGGTAATTTCAGAGCAGATGGTATCGAGGAACTAAGGAACCAGATACAGCAGTCGGAACGTATGGTGGACGCATTCTGTAGGGAAAGTGCAGCTGAACTGGCAGCAAGGCTCTTAAGGAAAGTAAAAAAGAGAACGCCAGTAGGAGATTATGACGATGTATGGGAATTAGAAGATGATGGAGAGAATAAATTCCTTGTACAGACGGACCGAAAAGGTGGAGAACTAAGGAGAGCATGGAGCTGTGGAAGCGTGATGGAATACAATGGATACTACGTGGTGGAAGTGAAGAATGAAAAAGCATATGCGAGTTACGTTGAATTTGGTCACAGGCAACAGCCAGGTCGTTATGTTCCGGCCATCAACAAACAACTAAAAAAGCCGTGGGTACAAGGAAAATTTATGTTTACGATAAGTGAAAATGAAATCAAGGAAATAGCACCGGCATTATTGCGCAGAAAACTGCAGAACTTTTTAGGAGAGTGCTTCAGATGACAAATGACGTGATTTATAGTATCAGCAATGCACTGGATAAAGAATTTGGTTATGAAATTCATATGGAGGAAATTAAGCAGGACTTAAAAGAACCCTGCTTTTTTATTACCCTTTTGGATAGTTCTACTCAAATTCTTGTTGGAAAAAGATATGAGAAAAGGCATCAGATATGCATACAGTACTTACCAGAATCCAAACAGGTACAGCAAGAATGCAACCATGTGGCAGAACGTCTCACATTATGCCTGGAATACATAGAAGATTTGGCAGGTGGATTTGTGCGTGGAACGGATATGCATTATCAGGTGACCGATGGTGTATTGCATTTCTTTGTAAATTATAACTTCCATGTATTTAAGCAGACAAAGCCGGAAGAACCAATGCATGATATGACTTTACAAACAAAATTAGGAGGCGAAAGCAATGAGTGAAACAGCAGAAAAGAAGGAAAAGGCTGTGGTAGATAAATCAGCAACTGTGGAGAATCCAGCAGTAAAGTATATAAAAGACAGTATCATCAGCTCTGAAAAATACAGAAACAGAGCGGATATCTTAAACGTACTCCTGGAAGATAACCAGACTTACAGCCTTGATACAGTAGACAAAATGATTGATAAATTTATGAAAGGTAAGGTGAACTAAATGGCTTTAGGCGGAGGAAATTTTACACTTCAAAACAAAGTGCTCCCAGGCTCTTATATCAACGTGGTATCTGCGAAAACGGTAAGCAGTGAAGCCCAGGAACGCGGCTACACATCCATGGCATTGCCGTTAAACTGGGGCGTGGATGATAAAATCATGACCATTACACAAGAGGATTTTTTGAAGAACAGTAGAAATGCCCTTGGATATGATTACACAGCTCCGGAGATGAAAGGACTTAGGGACTTATTCAAGAATGCTTCCGTGCTGTATCTGTACAAACTTACTAGTGGAGGTGAAAAGGCATCCTGTGATATTGCAGAAGCTTTATACTGCGGAACTAGAGGAAATGACCTTAGAATTACAGTTACAAACAACGTGGATGCGAGCGGAGCATTTGATGTAAATACATATCTTGACAGTGCATTGGTGGATACCCAGACAGTTGCCCAGGCATCAGAACTGGAAGACAATGATTTTGTATCGTTCAAAAAAGATGCATCCTTGACAGCAACTGCAGGCATGGACCTTTCCGGTGGAACCAATGGAACAGTGGACGGAGCTTCCCATCAGGCGTTCTTGGACAAGATTGAAAGTTACACAGATATCAATGCAATTGGTGTGGTAAGTAAAGAGGAAACCATCAAGAGCCTTTATACTGCCTTTACCAAGCGTTTAAGGGACAGTGTAGGTGTTAAATTCCAGACGGTTATCTATAACTACAATGCGGACTATGAGGGCGTTGTTAATGTGAAGAACAGTGTGGATGGAGAAAATGAGGAAGCCCTTGTGTACTGGGTTACCGGAGCGATTGCAGCATGTGCCATTAACAAATCTAATACAAATGAGATTTACGATGGAGAATATGAAGTAAAAGCAGACTACACCCAGACAGAGCTAGAACAGGCTATTAAGGCAGGGGAATTTGTGCTCCATCAGGTAGGAACTGATATTAGAGTATTATCGGATATTAACTCTCTGGTTACGGTGACAGAGGATAAGGGAGAAATCTTTAAATCCAACCAGACCATTCGTGTGGTAGACCAGATTGCTACGGACATTGCAAGAATCTTTAACACAAAGTATCTTGGAGTGACACCAAATGATGCAGACGGAAGAACAGGCCTGTGGAATGATATTGTGAACCACCACAATAATCTGCTCCAAATCCGGGCAATTGAAAATTTCTCTTCTGCAGATGTAACAGTGGAGCAGGGCGAGACGAAGAAGTCTGTTGTAGTAACTGACAATATCACTGTAGTAAATGCCATGGAACAGCTTTATATGACAGTGACCGTATCATAAGAGGAGGGATGAGAAAATGTCAGATGTTTATATGAAAGCCTCGGACGTGCTTTTTGCAAGTGAGGCAAGATGCTACGCAACAATCAAGGATAAAAGATACAACTTCGTAAATATGAAGAATTTGGAAGCAACCTTCAAAAAGAACAAAGTAGAGGTTGCCATTCTTGGAAAAACAGGAAAAGGGCATAAAAGCGCCGGTTGGGAAGGAACCTTTAAGGCAACCATGTACTATAATTCTTCTGTGATGCGTAAGATGGCAGAGGAATACAAGAACACAGGTACAGATATCTACTTTGATATCCAGATTGTAAATGAGGACAAAGGAACCAAGGTCGAAAAACAGGAAGTTCTTCTAAAGGAATGTAATCTGGACAGTCTGATTATCGCAAAATTCGATGCAGATGGAGAACTGTTGGAGGAAGACATTGAAGGTACCTTTGATGATTTTGAAATCAAGACAGGATTTAAAGACTTAGAAGGCATGATTGGACAGGCAGAAGGATAAGGAGATACCAGAATAATATGAGGAGAGTCTAATCAGGCTCTCTTTTTATGTACAAAAATTTGAAAGAGAGGAAACAGATATGTCAAATTTTAAAATGTTTATGAAGGAAAACAAAAAGAAAAAGCAGAATGAGAAGTATGCTCCAACAGTAAGCTTGGTGGATGAAAATGGAGAACCACTGGAATGGGAGTTTAAGCACATTTCTTCAAAGGAAAATGAAGAACTTCGTGAGGAATGTACTACAGAAGTTCCGGTTACAGGAAAGTTCGGTATGTACCGGAACAAGACAAATGGTGCAGCATATGTAAGAAAACTTATTACTGCTTCTGTGGTTTATCCGGAACTTGATAATTCAGAACTTCAGGAATCATATGGAGTAATGGGTGCGGAAGACCTTCTGATGGAAATGGTAGATGACCCAGGAGAATACGCGGAATTAGCTGAATTTGTACAAAAGATGCAGGGATTCAAAACTCTTCAGGAGGAAGTGGATGAGGCAAAAAACTAATAAAGCAGGATAGTGAGGCATCTATTGCCCACTATGCCCTGCAAAAGCTTCACATTCTTCCAAGTGCCTATGCTGATATGGACTCAAGAGAACGCGCTTTTATCATAGCTAGTATCGAGGTAAGAGCAGAAAGCGAAAAGGAAGAACAGGAAAAGTTAAAGAAAAAGACAAAGAAGAGGTGATATCATGGCAACCATACAGAGCAGTATTGAATTATACGATAGCTTCACTCCGGTTTTAAACAACATAATGAATGCAATGAACCTTACCATATCCACGGTGCATGATATGCAGGGAGCAGTGGGTGGCAACATCAATATGGATTCCATAAGCAATGCGGAGGCGGCCATTCATCAAGCGGAAGCGGCCATGATATCCTTCAATAATACCATGGCATCCACAGAGAACCCACAGGTTGCACCGGTGCAACCACCACAGCAGGAGGTAGAGATTCCGGTGCACTGGCAGGTAGACAACATGGAAGTGTTTACCAATACAGGAATCGAACGGTTTGAACAGGAAGCCCAAAGTGCCAATGCCATGATGCAGACATTAAGCCAAAGACAGGCACAGATTGCTACAACTGCAGCTGGTATGGATATCCTGCCGCCACAAGCGAGTGCGGACATGATGACCATGCAGACAAGAATCCAGAACATTCAGCAGAGAATTATGGACATTACATCGAATCCTGTAAATATGGGAACTGACAGAGCAAATGCAGAATTAGAACAGCTAAGAGCACAGTTATCTACTGCCTTGGATGCACAGAATGATTTAAATAGTGCAATGGAGCGAATGGACCCTAGCGATGCCAATAGTGCATACCTAAGACTATCGAATACCATTTCAGGAACAGAAAGAAATATCAGGGATAACGTAACAGAACAAGGGCTGTTTAATCAGTCAATTCAAACAGGAACACATCACGCCAGTGAATTAATGCGAACCATAAATGGGGCTGTAGCGGCTTACATCTCTTTTCGAAGTATTGGAGAGGTGTTGAATATAAGTGATGAACTGGTTCAGACAGAATCTAGATTAGCAATGATGAATGATGGTTTGCAGTCCACTGCAGAACTGGAGCATATGATTTATGCATCAGCGCAGGATGCAAGAGGAAGCTTTAATGACATGGCATCCGTAGTAGCTAGATTTGGAAATAATGCCAGGGATGCATTTGGAAGTAATAAGGAAGTGGTAGACTTTGCAAATTTGATTCAAAAGCAGATGACTATTGCAGGTGCATCCACAGCAGAAGCATCCAATGCAATGTTGCAGTTATCACAGGCACTTGGTTCAGGTGCCCTGCGTGGTGATGAATTGAATTCCATCTTTGAACAGGCACCTAACCTGATTCAGAACATTGCAGATTATATGGAAGTACCTATTGGCACCATCAGGGAAATGGCAAGCGAAGGTGAATTGACAGCAGATATCGTGAAAGCATCTATATTCAATGCAGCGGATGATATTAATGCTAAATTTGAGCAAATGCCAATGACCTGGGGACGGGTTTGGACTTCCATGAAAAATACAGCATTAATGGAGTTTCAGCCAGTACTAAAACAGTTTAATGATATTGCAAATTCAGCACGATTCCAGGAAATTGTGAATGGAGCCATAGGTGCTCTGGCAAATCTTGCAAGTATAGCAGGGGATGTGATTAACATGCTGATAGAAGGTGCTGGATTTATTCATGATAACTGGGACTTGATTGGTCCTGTATTTTATTTTGTTGCTGGAGCAATAGGATTTTTAACAATTGCAGCGGGTATCAATGCATTTGCCATGAATGCACAAGCTATAGCCACAGGAGTTGCAACATTTGCGTCAAATGTACATAGCGCAGCTCTTGCGAGACAGCAAGGCGCTACGTTTGGAGCGACAGTGCAACAATATGGATTAAATGCAGCATTGTTAGCTTGCCCAATTACATGGGTTGTATTCGGAATCTTTGCGATTATAGCTGCAATATACATTGTTACAGCACTTATTAACAGGGTAACAGGAGCAACTATATCCGCAACAGGAATGATAGTGGGATGTGTTTACTACATCATGGGAGCAATCACCAACTGTGGATTATTACTGGATAACATTCTATTTGGTGCAATCGAAGCGTCAAAGGCATGTGGGCACAATATTTTAGAAGCCTTTAAAGTATCTATAAAGGCAACAGAAGCAGTATTTTACGAACTTGCAGCAGTTGCATTGGATGTAATAGCAAAGATTGCAGCGGATTTGAGCAAATTACCATTTGTCGAGTTCGATGCATCCGGACTCGGAGCAGCGGCCAGTGCTTATGCAGCTAAGGCGGCAGAAGCTTCCAGTTACAAAGCAGACTACCAGAATATTGGCGAAGCATGGAATAAAGGTTTCAACACATATGAATACATGGATTTGGACTCTGAGTTTGACCGCGGATACCAGGTGGGAGCTGGACTGGCAAATAAGTTTAATTTTTCAAACATTGGAGAAGATATTGGAAATTCTCCATACAATTTGGGAGAGTACAGTAATATTCCGTCGGGAGTTGGAGATATCGCAGACAATACTGCAGGAACAGCCGGAAACACCGGAGCCATTGCAGACAATACCGCAGATATGGCAGATGCCTTGGACATAACCAATGAAGAATTAAAATATCTGCGTGACATTGCAGAAAGGGACATTATAGACAGGACTGTATACCGTGATATCAACATTGATATGAAAGGCATGCAGAATATTGTAAAGAATGAAGAAGACCTTGATGGAATCGCCAGCAGATTGGCAAGTAAGTTGACAAAACAATTACAGGTAAGTGCGGAAGGGGTGTAAGTATGGATATTCTTGAAACAGCTCTGAATATTAGTAGGAATGCAGAAAAAGAGTTGAGGAAAAAGCAAAAAAAACCACAGAAGAAAAAAACTGGATATGCACTGTACTTTGGTAATGTCCTTATGCCGATTCCACCGGAAAGCATTGAGATGAAAATAAACAATAAGAACGAAACACTGGACTTGCTTAACGGTGGAGAAATTAACATAAGAAAAGCCCCAGGACTTACAGACATTAAAATGGATTTGAGTATACCTAACATAAAATACCCATTTGCTACATACAGGAACGGGTTCAAGCGTGCATACTATTACCTGCGATATCTGGAAAAACTAAAGTCTGAACGTAAAGTATTCAGCTATATTCTGATCAGACATTTGCCGGATGGAACAAAACTGTTCCAAACGGCAATGAAGGTTACCCTGGAGGAATACACCATAAAAGAAGATGCAGAGAATGGATTTGATGTGGTTGTGGAAGTGAAACTAAAGCAATACAAGGCATTCAAGGCAAAAAAAGCAAAGCTTATCATCACCACAAAAGACAAGATAAATGCAGAAAAAAAGCGTAATTATCAGATTAAGAAAGAATGTGAAAGACTTGAAAAGATGAAAAGGCTTCCAACTTTTCATAAGGTAAAAAAGACAGATACGCTTTGGTCACTGGCTAAAACATATTATGGGGATGAATTGAAATACCAGGGTATTTACAAAGCCAATAAATACAATAAAAAATCCAGTGCAGAAGAGCAGAAGAACCAGTTAAAGAATCCGGAAGATTTGCGAACAGGGATGGTACTTATTATTCCAAAATACAACACAAAAAAGAAGGTGTACGAATGGTAAAAATATGTGTATTCCACAAAAAATATATGTATGAGCCTGTGGTGGTAAGTGACGTAAAAATAACCTGGCAGAGAAAAGGAACACCTGGAAAACTGGAATTTACCATGCGAAGAGAAGGTATGATGAGCCAAGAAGGAGATGCTGTTGCAGTCTATATCGGAGAAAAGGCATTCTTTTATGGTTACATTTTTGAAAAGAGCAGAAATGAGAAAAAAGAAATCAAGATGGTGTGCTATGACCAGCTAAGATATCTAAAAAATAAGGATACATACAATTATTCAGGGAAAGCAAGTGATTTTATCAAGCGTGTGGCAACAGATTTTAATTTAAAATGCGGAACAATAAAGGATACAAAGTATTCTATCCCGCCCAGGCTGGAATCCAACAGCACACTTTTTGATATGTTCCAGACCGCACTTGATTTAACCATGATGAACACAGGAAGGCTGTACGTACTATATGACAAATTTGGAAAGCTGACATTAAGTGATACGGAAGATATGATTACAGATATTTTAATTGATGAATCCACACAGGAAAGCTTTGACTATACCAGCTCCATCGACGGAGAAACATACAACAAAGTGAAATTGACATATGACAATGATAAAACCGGAACCAGAGAGGTGTATATTGCAAAGGACAGCACAAATATCAACAGATGGGGTGTATTGCAGTACCATGACACTTTGAAAGAAGGGGAAAACGGTCAGACAAAAGTGGAACAGCTTTTGAAATACTATAACAGAAAGACCAGGAACTTAAAGATTAAAAAGGCGCTGGGAAGTACCAAGGTCAGGGCTGGAAGCTATGTAGTGGTAAAGATGGACCTTGGAAATCTTAAAGTTGAAAATTATATGCTTGTGGAAAAGGTGGTACACACTTTTTCAGCCAACCAGCACTTAATGGATTTGACACTGGCAGGAGGTGATTTCATTGAATGATGAAGATTTACTTGCTGTGATTAAAATGGCAGCCATGGAGGCGGTACAGGCAAGTAAGCCTGCAGATGTTGTTTATGGAGACATTGTATCAAGTAATCCGCTACAGGTGAAAATGGATCAGAAACTCGCACTGTCACAAGATTTTCTTGTAGTACCAAATGAGCTGAAAGAAAACCTTAAGAAAGGAAAAAAAGTAATCCTGATTCAAAAAGCCGGAGGACAGAGATACGTTGTAATTGGGACACTATAGGAGGTAGAAATGATACCGGAAAGCGAAATTGAATTGGACTATCTGGAAGGAATGGAAGAAGATGAGGAAGAAAGCGAGATTCCTTCCTATGACTTTGGACTTAATACCAATACCAACAGGGTGAATGGATTTGTGGAGGATTTAGAGGAAATTAAGCAGGCTATTCACCTTATACTTGGGACGGAACGGTGGGAACATGGAATCTATAGCGAAGATTATGGAGTTGAGCTTCAAGACCTTATCGGAGAAGATTTGGATTACATAGAAGCGGAACTTACCATCAGAATACCAGATGCTCTGCTGGCAGATGATAGGATTACAGATGTAAGCGATTTTGAGTTTGATGAAAGCAATAAAGGTATTCTGATAGTTAGTTTTAAAGTAACAACCACCAAAGGAACCGTTGACATTGAAAAGGAGGTGGAAGTGTAATGGATTTTACTGAAAAGACGTATGAAGAACTTCTGAATGAAAAACTGGAAAGTATAGATAGTAAGTTTGATAAAAGGGAATCTTCTCTGATTTACAATGCCATGGCTCCAAACAGTGCGGAAATACGTTCCATGTACATCTTTCTACAGTGGGTTCTTGACAATGTATTTGGAGACACAGCAGAACGGGAGTATCTGGAACGCATAGCATTGTTTACGAAAGGCTTAATTCCGGCAAAGGCAACAAAAGCTGTATGCCGGTTGGAGTCGGATGCTCCTGTGGAGATTGGAAGTCGTTTCACAGCAGACACAGCAACCTTTGTAGTTATAGAAGAGTTGGAAAGCAGTAATTCCTATTATAACTACAAAGCAGAATGTACAGAAGATGGAGTGACAGGAAACAGCCATACCGGAACAGCGATTCCGGTAGAATACATTCAGGGCTTAACATACTGCCAGCTTACAGAAATTCTAATACCTGGAGAGGATGAGGAAGACACAGAAGTTTTCCGGAAAAGATGGCTGGACAGCTTTCATAACACAGCGTTTGGTGGGAATGCAAGTGATTATAAGAAGAAAATAAATGAAATAAGTGGTGTAGGTGACTGTAAGGTATTCAGAGCAACCAATCCGGCAGGAGAACTTGCCGGAGGATATGTATCTGCGGTTATTATTAATTCAGATTATGAAGCTCCAAGTCAGACGCTTGTTGATACAGTTCAGGAGACTATAGACCCAACCAAGGACGGTTCCGGGAACGGACTGGCACCAATAGGACATACAGTCACAATCACAGGAGTACAGGGAGTTACCATAGCTGTGGAAATAGCTGTAAGTTGTACCGGTGAAATTGTTTTCGATGACATAAAAAGCCGTATTGAAAGTGAATTGCAAAGCTATTTCAAGAGCCTTGCAGAAGAGTGGGCAGATACAGAACAGATAACAGTGTATAGCAGACAGGCACAGGCAGCAGTGATTACGGCAGTAAAGGAAATAGAGGATATTACAGCTTTCCGGATGAATGGAGCAGATGGAAATATTATCTTGTTATACAACCAGATACCAAAGCTTGGAGGTGTGACAGATGCGACGTAATCTAATAGACTATGCCCCGCCCATTCTTCGTGAATTTGAAGAATACAAGGCACTGATGGAAGCGGAACAGAAACAGATAGATGAAATCTGGAGTATCGCACATGCAATTCTGGACGAGGCTTTGGTAGACCAGGCAACAGGAGAAGGATTGAAACGCTGGGAAAAGATTCTTGGAATCACCTGCCTGGATACAGACGAAGTGAAAGTCCGCAGGCTTCGAATCCAGGCAAAGATACTGGAAGATGTGCCATATACAGAGCCTGTCTTACGAAACATACTAACCGGCTTATGCGGTGAAGGAAATTACAGCATGGATATAAAATATTATGAGTACAAGGTTACCATCAAAGTTGCATTGGTAAGTAAGAAATTAAAGGATGAAGTTGTTGCCATGGCAGAGAGAGTTATCCCGGCAAATATGATACTGGATATTGATTTAATGTACAATACGTATGGAATCCTTAGGGGATACACGCACAGGCAACTTAGACAATTTACACATGCCCAATTGAGAAATGAGGTGTTACCGTGAGAAAAAGTACAAACTATGAATTGAATCTTTTAGATGAAGATGATTTTTATAACGAAGAACTGTTTAATGAGAATACGGAGAAGATAGATGAAGTAATGAAAAGTCTGGATACTCCGGAATATGATATAAGCCTGCAAAAAGACGTAGAAAATCTATCCAGCGGCGAAAGCTTAAAAGTTGCATTAAGAAAGATTGCAAAAGCTGTAAAAACGTTAATTGAACATCTGGCAAACAAGGAAAATCCGCACGGTGTAAGTGCAGAAGACGTGGGGCTTGGAGAAGTTACAAATGAATCCAAAGAGACAATGTTTACCAACCCTACATTTACTGGGATAACAAACGCGGAAGGATATGGGTTTGGAGACAATGGTATATCACCAACAAGAATGAGTTCATATGAAATAGAAACAGATGTTGGTAGTTCTGGAATTATACAGAAAACAACAGTTGTTGGTATTAATGCTGGTTTGCACTTAGATGGAGATTTAGAAACTGCAAACTTCCAAGGACTTGCATCAAATTTCACGACAGAAAATTGGAAAATGGGAGCGGCCGCTCCACTAGTTAAGCAACTGTATGAAGAGAATCAGAGTTTGAAAAAAGAAATAAGTACGCTAAACTCAAATTTGAGTGTTGTCGATTACACTAGCAGCATAAATAAGAATGACGAAGTCATTAGTAAAATATGGGAGCTACAACTT
>CACXGE010000008.1 GCA_902767135.1 uncultured Lachnospiraceae bacterium
CAATAACCCGTCCTTTGGTTACGGCGGATACTGCCTGCCGAAAGATACTAAGCAGCTGCTGGCTAACTATGCAGATGTGCCGGAGAACCTGATCGAGGCTATTGTCGAGAGTAACAGAACTCGTAAAGATTTCATCGCTGACCGCGTCCTAAAGCTGGCTGGTTACTACGGCTATGATGCAGAGAACGAGTTTGATGAGGATAAAGAGAAGAAGGTTACGATTGGCGTTTACCGTCTGACAATGAAGAGCAACAGCGACAACTTCCGTCAGAGTTCTATCCAAGGTGTTATGAAGCGCATCAAGGCCAAGGGCGCAACTGTAATCATTTATGAGCCAACTCTGAAAGACGGTGAGACTTTCTTTGGATCAGTAGTGGTTAATGATCTGGCTAAGTTCAAGGAAATGAGCCATGCCATCATCGCAAATCGGTATAGTAAAGATCTTGATGATGTGAAAGAGAAAGTTTACACGAGAGATTTGTTTGGTAGAGATTAATAAGGGGACTAATCGTGAGAAAGTATAGCATTTTGATGTCGGTTTACTACAAGGAAAAACCGATGTGGTTGAGAGAAAGCATAGAAAGTATGCTTTCACAAACAGTGAAAGCTGAAGAGTTTTTCATTGTAAAGGATGGACCGCTCACGGATGAATTAGACGAAGTTATTGCTGAGTATGTGAAGAGTTATCCAGAGTTATTTACAATTTTAGCTCTTAAAAAGAATATGGGCTTAGGTCCTGCTTTGGCAGAGGGCGTAAAAAAATGTAGAAATGAAATAATTATTAGAATGGATTCTGATGATTATTCTGTCCCTGAGCGTTGTGAAAAACTTTTGCGTGAGCTGGATAAACATCCTGAGTGCGGTATTATCGGATCATATGAGGCAGAATTTTCAGATGATATGAATAATCCTGTTGCAATCCACAAAGTGCCAGAGACATCTGAGCAGATCCATGCATTTATGAGAAGACGATGTGCACTGTTACATCCAACGGTATTATATAAAAAAAGTGTGATTATTAACTGTGGAAATTATCATGATGTTCGTTTATATGAAGATTATGATTTATTTATGCGTGTAGTGCTGGAACATAATGTCAAGTGCTACAACATCCAAGAAAACCTATACTATATTAGAATTAATGATGCTTTTTTTGAAAGACGTGGTGGAATCTCGTACATGAAAACCGCGGTTGGATTTAAGTGGCGTCAGCATAGAAAAGGATATATGTCTCTTGGAGATTTTGTGGTATCGGCAGGCGGACAGGCTGCAGTATGTTTGTTACCTAATAAGATGCGTAAATGGGTATATCTTAACTTCTTGAGATGACTGCCAATAATGGAGTAAACAGATGATAAGAATATTACATATTGTTCCCAATATGCAAGCTGGCGGCTTGGAAACTCTAATAATGAGTTGGTATCGTAATATTGATAGGAGCAAAGTACAGTTTGATTTTTTAGTACATTATCAAGGAAAATTCTTCTACGATGATGAGATAGAACGCCTCGGAGGAAAAATATACCATCTGAGCGTGAGAGATGATAATAATTTCATTAAATATTTGCATGATTTGGATTCGTTCTTTAAAGAACACAGAGAATATAAAATTGTGCATGGCCATATGGAGAGCTTAGGACAATTCTATTTTAGAGCAGCTAAAAAATATGGCGTTCCGGTGAGAATAGCACATAGTCATAATTCAGCCACAGAACCGACCTTAAAGGGAAAGGTCAAAGGAATACTTGCTAAAGGTTTTCCTAAGTATGCAACACATTGTTTCGCGTGCTCAGAGTTGGCCGGTCAGTTCATGTTTGGCGATAGAGATTTTACAGTTATAAAAAATGCAATTGATTTGAGCAGGTTTCAGTATGATGCGAAAATTCGTACAAAAATGCGTGCAGAACTAAATCTCACTGATAAGTTCGTTATTGGACATGTAGGACGTTTTTGCACACAAAAAAACCATAAATATCTTATTGACGTATTTGAACAAATACATAAAAGAAACAGCAATGCGATATTACTTCTGATTGGAAAAGGTGAACTTCTCGAAGAAGTGAAGGCGTATGTTGCCGAAAAAAGCCTGGCAGGATGTGTTCGGTTCTTAGGTGTTCGCGATGATGTGAACAAATTATATGATGCGATGGATGTTTTTGTATTTCCATCGATTTTTGAGGGACTTGGAATTGTCGCAATTGAAGCGCAGGAATCAAGACTTATGACGGTTTGTTCTGATGTGGTGCCGAAAGAAGCCAATGTGACTGAGTATTATAAAGCAATTTCGTTGCAGGAATCTCCTGAAAAATGGGCTGAGAGTATTTGCAAATACGCAAATGGATATGAAAAGAAAGATGTAACTGATAAAATCCGAAATGCTGGATATGACATTAAAAAGAGTGCGTCAATGCTTCAGCAATTTTATCAAGGAGTATTAACAGAATGAAGAGAGTACTGATAGTCGGGTTTACGGAAAACCTTGGTGGCGTTGAACGACTGATTTATTCTTATTACAAAAAAATAGATCGTAGCAAGCTGCAATTTGACTTCCTTATAAATGTTGAGAAGGTGCCGTTCCGCAGTGAAATTGAAATGCTTGGGGGAAGATTTTTTGTAATCCCTCGCAAAACGAAGGATTATGTCGGCTACAAAAACGGACTAAAATCTTTTTTTGACAATCATGCGAAAGATTATATCGCTTTTTGGTTCAACTCCAATTCTCTGGCAAACTTGGACTATCTTGCTTATGCGTACCGATATGGGATAAAAAAGCGTATTGTTCATAGCCATAATACAATGGAAACAAGAGGTACTGTTTATAAGGTATTTCATCAGCTCAATAAGGGCAAGGCAAGAAGGATGGCAACAGACTATTGGGCTTGTTCTATTGATGCTGGAAGATTTTTCTTTGATGAAGACATTGTGAAGTCGGACAAGTTCCGTGTCATCAATAATGCAATCGACCTTTGCGAGTTTTCTTTCGATAAAGAGAAGAGGGTAGAATGGCGAAAAAAGATAGGAATCGCTGATAATGTTACGCTTTATGGTAATGTCGGCAGACTCAGTTATCAGAAGAATCACGAGTTCCTGCTTCGAGCATTTAAAGGACTTGTTTCAAAGCATAAGAATGTACATCTTATCCTTATTGGAACAGGAGAACTTGAAGAGAATATTAAAAGGCAGATTGAAGATTTAAAACTAGAGAAAAATGTTAGTCTAATGGGAAGACAATTTGACATACCAGGTATTTTACAAGCTGTGGATGTTTTTGTAATGCCCTCACATTATGAGGGGCTTCCAATAGCTGCAATTGAAGCTCAAGCGGCAGGC
The DNA here is from genome assembly GCA_902767135.1 of uncultured Lachnospiraceae bacterium. GTDB lineage: Bacteria > Bacillota > Clostridia > Lachnospirales > Lachnospiraceae > RUG11237. Next base: position 3,331 of record CACXGE010000008.1, read on the forward strand.
CTTCCGTGCATTATATCAGATACCATTACGAAAGAAGTTAAGTTTTTGCATTCATGTGAATATGAAGATATTGCTAGTGAAGACAAATGGATATTGGCAATGGAAAAAGCAGCAAAAATGTCAAGAAGCAATGATTGTACAGCAATAAAAAAAGCTGGATTTGATATAGAAGAGGAAACCGCAAAACTTGAAGAGTATTTGTTGAGTTAGAGGAATTGAAATGAAAGTAAGCGTCGTTTGTATTTATTATAATAGAAATTATGGTAGTGTATTACAGTCTCTTGCACTTAACAATTTCCTTGAAAAGTTAGGATGTGAGGTAAATGTCATCCCGTTTAAGGATACTGCTGGAACGAAAGAAAAATTGGACATTCTTTTTGACTTGAAATTGCCTAAGCTATTTGATCCGGAAATTGTAAAACGTAAAATTCAGGAGAAAAAGGCTAGAAAAGCAGCAACGGATATAGATGAGGAATATGTAGAAGGCGTTAAGCTAAGAGAGCGTGCCTATGATAGATTTGTGAAAACATATTTTAACGTCCCAGAAAGAGTTCTGAATAGAGATGAACTTGCTGGATTTGTAGAGGATAGTGATGCAGTGGTTGTTGGAAGTGATCAGCTTTGGACACCGCATGATATTCTTATAGGCTATCACACACTGAGCTTTGTCCCAAATGGTGTAAAGAAAATATCATATGCAACTAGCTTTGGTGTTAAGGAGCTTCCAACAGCACATATTAAGAGGAAAGCAAAAAAATTTCTTTCTGATATGGACGAGATTTCTGTGCGAGAGATTCAAGGAAAACAAATCATAGAGAATCTTGGAGTAGACAAGACTGTACAGGTTGTCGTAGATCCAACGATGCTTTTGACAAAAAAAAATTGGGATGAGATTGTCCCTTCAACAAGGATTGTCGATGGCAAATATATCTTCTGCTATTTTTTGGGGAATAATCCTGAGCATCGAGAGTTCGCACAAAAGATAAAAGAACAGCTTGGATTAAAAATTGTAGCGTTGCAGCACATGGATGAGTATGTAGCTGGGGATGGAGAATATGTTGATAAGGTACTTTATGATATTGATCCAAGCCAGTTTGTAGCACTGATTCGTGATGCGAAATTGATTTTGACGGATTCGTTTCATGGATCAGTTTTTTCTGTTTTATATCACAAAAAGTTCTTTGTCATGAATCGGCATAAGGATGGTGAGGTGCGTTCAACGAATTCGCGTATTGACACGTTTTGCGGATTGTTGAATTTGGAGAAGCGACATCTCACAGGGGATTTAATGGCGTACTCAGAGGATAAGATTCTTCAGGAAATAGATTATGATATTGTCGACCAAAGATTACATGATAGCAGAAATAGCTCAATTGCATTTTTGAAAAATGCATTGGGTATAGGAGAATAAGATGATTCAGATAGCGCAAAAAAAAGACTGCTGCGGTTGTGAAGCTTGTGTGCAAGCCTGTCCTAAAAAGTGTATCTCGCTATCCTACGACCATGAAGGATTTGGATATCCATCCGTAGAAAAAGATAAATGTGTGGAGTGTGGTTTGTGCGAGCGTGTTTGCCCGGTAGCAAATTATGTTGAACCAGACAGTCTGCAAAAATGTTATGTGATACAAAATAAAGACCCCAATGTAGTACGGGAGAGTGCCTCTGGAGGAGGATTTAGTATTTTTGCAGACTATGTGCTGCAACACAACGGCGTTGTATTTGGGGCTGCATATACTGATAGTCTTGAAGTAGAACATACCTATATTGAAAGCAGCAGTGAGTTGAGTAAACTGAGATGCTCTAAATACGTACAAAGCAGAATTGGAAATACATATGCAAAAGTAAAAGAATTTCTGGATGAAGGAAGACTTGTTTGTTTTGCCGGTACACCGTGTCAGGTTTATGGTTTGTGGATGTATTTAAAAAAACCAAACAATCCAAACCTTATCTTAGTGGATTTTGCTTGTCATGGTGTTCCATCGCCTAAGGTGTGGAAAAAATATCTCGCTTGGTTACAAAGCAAGAATGATAGCAGCCTGAAATCTTATCGTTTTAGAGATAAAAAATTTGGCTATCAGTATACTACATTCTCTGCAAAGTACGAAGATGGAACAGACTATGTAATCTCAGATTGTAATAATGACAGAGATTTTATGAAAGATTCCTTTTTTAGAGATGTTGTTTCAAGGCCGTCTTGCTATAACTGCAAATTTAAATCGGTCAAACATGTCAGTGATGTTACGTTGTTCGATTGCTGGCATAATGAAGAATTAACAGAGACGACGGATTATTCAGATGGGGCAACGACAATTATATTGCATACGCAGCGTGCAACAGAGCTCATAGATGAGATTAAAGTTAGAGCTAAATGTACAGAAGCAGATTTGGATAAAGCAGTAGAGCTGGATGGTGTATGCTTGGTTTACTCTAAGCTGCCATTTGCGCAGCGGAAAGAATATTTTGAAGATTTGGATACGCTGACTGTTGAAGAAATGAATAAAAAATATTTTGTAAAGTCGGGAAATAATCCAATAAAGGAGTGTATTAAGGCATTCCTTAGAAAAGTTGGTCTATTTGATTGGCTGAGAAATAAAATAGCCAAAAGAAGAATGAAAAATATGAGCTGAAGAAAGGGACAAGCCATGAATGAATTAGTGACGGCTGTTATAACTACATATAAAAGAGAGCCAGAAATTCTTAGACGTGCAGTTGAGAGCGTCGTGAATCAGACATGGCGTCCGCTTGAATTATATGTTATTAACGATTGTCCAGAGGACATTGTTCTCAGTGATAGAATTCGGTCAATGATCCTGGATGTTCAGCAAAACCACTCTGATTTGAGTATTCAGTATGTACCCCTTGAACATAATAGCGGTGCATGCGTTGCAAGAAACAAAGGGTTGGAATTGGCAAAAGGTGAATTTATTTCTTTTTTGGATGATGATGATACATGGGAGCCAGAAAAGATTTCCGAACAGATAGGTGGTTTTACATCAAAAAAAATAGGGATGGTTTACAGCCCATTTTATAATATAGACTTTAAGGGAAAAAAAGAACTGATTGTGCGAGGAGATAAGTCAGGCGTTCTTTTAGACGATCTCTTATACCGAAATGTGATTGGTGGCACATCGATGCCAATGATGAGAACAAGCGCGATGCGTGACATTGGTGGATTTGACCCGGATATGTTGTCGAGCCAAGACTATGATACATGGGTAAGAATGGCAGAAAAGTATGAAATCCAGTTTGTGGGTAAACCTTTGACGGTGAGATATCTTACAGGAGAGTCAATCACAACAAATCTTAAAAAGAAAGAAAGTGGATGGCTCCGCTTTACTGAGAAATACTTGCATTATTATAAGAATAATCGTAAAGCGTTTGAATGTAGACTTTCATTAATGATTAAAGAACTCATTGCCTTGAAGGATGATAGCTTTGTAAAAGAGGTACTTGAAGATTATAGAGATTTCTTTGGATTCAGTGTTTGGAAAGCATACTTGATTGCTATTGTAAAAAGAGGTCTTAAAGTAATAGTTAAAAGGAATGTGTAAAAATGAAAGTAAAGGTTAGCAGTCTGATAAACTGTATATTTTTGTTAATGATTTTTTATCCGGTATATATGTCATCCTTAGCAGGTGTTTTTATCCCTTCCAGCATGTATATGTATATGCAAATATTTGGCATGATAGCTATGTGTTTGTATAATAAAAATATGATTGCTTTATTTAGAAACAATTCGTTCTTATATTTGGCGGTTCTCTGCATGACTTTTCTGATTTTTTTTGGGTGTCTAAAATATCCCTATATGGGACAAATTGTTTATTGTGCATATTTATTGTTTTTTATATGTAGCTTAAGCAATTCGGGATGGCAAGAAAACGTTGTTAAAATTATGCTGATTGCTGGGCTTGTTTATGCGCTGGCGACATATATTTTGATTGCTCCGGGTGTTTCATTTTATTCAAAGTTTGTTGCATCAATGTATCCCAATAACTATGGTAGTTTAGTTGGATGTTACAAACGTGGTGAATACGCGGGTATAACAGGTCACTATTCAACAAATGCTACAATGCTGGCCAATGGGGTTATTCCTTGTATTGCAGTTTGTGTAGTACATATTAAAAACAAAAGGACAAGCAAAAGAGCAATTCATAGAGAAATTTTGTTGCTAGCTATACTTTTTGTTGCACTTTTGTTATCGGGAAAACGAGCGCATTTTCTGTTTACATTATGCGCGGCATTTGTAGCTCTGTATTTTTATACCTCAAACGAAAAAAATAGATTTGTAAAATATCTTTTAGCGGGTGCATTGATTGCTTTTATGGGTGTGATTGCATTTTACACAATCCCTTCTGTAAATAATCTGTTTTCACGATTTTCAAATTTGTCAGAAGACGTTAGTGTATTAAAGCGATACGAGCTGTGGGGAGCTGCGGTAGAGGCATTTAAGGAACACCCGATATTGGGCAATAGATGGGCTAGCTTTCCCAATTCAATTGGTGGAAGAGTTGGATACAATGGATACACACATAATGTTTATTTGGAACTATTGTGTGAGGTCGGAATAATTGGGACAATCATTTTTGTTTTCTTTTTTATTAATTGTTTTATAAAGACAGTGTTTATTGTTTACAGGGTGGCACATCAAAAAGATAAAATAGATCTGAAACAACAGACGCTTCTACTATTTTCCTTGATGTATCAGGCATACTTCCTGATGTACTGCACGACGGGAAATCCATTGTATGATGCTTATGTTTATATGCCATATTTTATGGCGTGTTCGATAGCCACAAGTTTTAGAAAGCGGGATTTGGATAATGAAAATTGGAATACTGACATACTGTAATTCATATAACTATGGTGCTTATTTGCAAGCGTATAATTTGTGTTCAAAGCTGAATACTTACGAAAATATTGAAGCAGAACTTATTGATTATTCGATGAGGCAAGAACTGGAGATTTATAAGGTACGGATACATAAGAACCCTCTTGTTACTTATGAAAAATATATGAAAAAGATAGCTTTTACTAAAGCTAAGAAGGATTTGTGCTTAAGTCAATATAGTGTACGGACTGATGATATAGAAACATTTAGAAACGCTGTATATGGAAAATATGATTTAATCATTGCAGGAAGCGATCAAATATGGCAAGTAGATGGTTTTAGAGGTGCATTTAATGCATATTGGTTGCCAGGAGATTATGGTTGTCCCAAAGTTTCTTTTGCGGCATCTGGAAGGACTCCATTTAAGAATGCCCCTGAAGAAGAATTCAGTAAAATCAAAAAGGCGATTAATGAATTCGAGTATGTGGGTGTGCGTGATAAAGCTACATTTTCAAATATCGAAGGCGTTATTGAGAATGAAGAAAAGGTACATATGAATCTTGATCCATCTTTTTTGATGCAATATTTGGGAGACAAAGCTAAAGGAAAAAGAATTCTAAAGAAACACGGTGTGGATATTGGACGTCCTACAATAGCAGTTATGACTGAAAACAATGACATGGTGCAAATTTTACGAAAAAAACTGGGTGACGAATTTAATTATATCGGCTTATTTCATAGGCAAAAGGGAGCGAAGAATGTATTAGATGTAACTCCGTTTGAATGGGTAGATGTGATATCGGCGTCAGATTTTATGGTTACGAGTTATTTTCACGGCACATGTTATTCAATAATAAATAAAACTCCGTTCCATACGATAGAGATGCGTTACAGAAATAGTGAAAGTAAGTTGCTAGATTTATTAAGTGTTTTTGGACTAGAAAATCGATTTAGTGAAAACTTAAAGGTGGCAATTAATTCTAACGACTTTTGGAACGAGATTAGGAATAGAAATATGGCGTGGGAAAACACGGAAAGAATCATTAAGGGTAATAATGATGGGTTTAATGATTTTGTAAGTGGAATAAGTGAAATGGTGAGAAAATGAATAGAGAAAAATCTTTAGTTAAAAATTTAGGAGTCCTTTCAATAGGCACTTTTCTCCCAAAGCTGTTGTCATTTGTTACACTACCGATATTGACTGCTTATCTTACAAAAGAGGACTATGGCACATACGATTTTGTATGTACAATTGTGTCGCTACTTTTGCCGGCGGTAACATTGCAGATTCAATCAGCTGCATTTCGTTTTTTGATAGAATGCCGTAATGATTTAAATAAAACAAAATCTGTGATTTCAAATATGCTTGTGTTTACGTTTTCTGTTTCACTTGCATCTATAATAGTTGTTTTCTTATGCATACAATCGGTGAGATTCTGGATTCGAATCGAAATTGTACTATACTTTTTCATTGATATATTGCTTGCAACTGTGCAACAAATCACACGTGGTTTGGGCAAAAATATGGCTTACTCAATAAGTGCTGTTGTAAGCTCAGTTGCAAATTTTATTGTAATATATTTTGCTGTATACTGTTCTAGACAAGGTCTTTTTGGAGTTTTATTAGCATTGGTTTTTTCAGTGCTTGCAGCTTTGGTGTATTTAGTTATATCAATTAAATTATGGAAGTATATCGACTTTCAGTTGCTTTCAAAAGTACAATTAATCAGCTTGTTAAAATATTCATGGCCGATGGTTCCTAATAATCTCTCAAGCTGGGTTTTGGCGGCTTCAGATAGAATTGTGATTACAGCAGTTCTTGGAGTTGAAGCGAATGCGGTTTATGCTGTGGCAAATAAAATACCTAATTTGCTTAAAATTTTGCAGTCAACATTTACATATGCGTGGCAAGAGAATGCTTCTATTGCAGTTAACGATAATGATTCAAACGAATACTATTCAAATATGTTCGACACGATGTTTAGCTTTTTATCGGCAGCTGTAGCAGGTATTTTATTGTTTCTTCCAATAATTTTTAATCTGCTAATAAGAGGTGATTACAATGAGGCGTATGTGCAGATTCCAATATTACTAATAGCTTTTATGTTGAATTGCATGGCTGTTTTTATGGGCGGAATTTATGTTGCACATATGAAAACTTTAAATGTTGGAATTACCACGGTTGTTGCTGCAATAATTAATTTGTTGATAGATATTGTCTTCGTGAATAAAATAGGCATATATGCGGGATCGATTTCTACACTTGTCAGTTATGCGGTTTTATTGATATATCGTATGGTAGATGCAAAAAAAATGGAAGACATTCATTATAATTATCTACGACTTTTTGTTCAACTCGTCTTACTTGTGCTAATGAGTTGTCTTTCTGTCCGGCATAGTATTGTGTCGAATGTATTGAATCTGTGTGCATTTGTGCTTATTGTGTTTTACTATAATAAAAAAATTATGTCGGTGGCATTTAAAACTGTTATGCGTAAGTTGAAGATTGGTTAAGAGGTAATTATGAACATTAGAAGATTGTTATCAGTAAATTGGTTGAAATCCTTATTTTTATCATATAAGAACAGTTGCAAAAGTGTCATATATAATAACGTAGCAGTTCATATTGATCGGTCTGCAATTATACAGTCTACAGGCATATTCGAGATGGGACGAAGATACTATCAGGAAGATAACAGAACATCGGGACTGTGTATAGGGAAAAACGCACGATTGATTGTAGACGAAGATGAACAGATTTATTCAGGAGCCTATATCACTGTGAGCGAAAATGCTATTTTGCATTTCGGGGGGGGATATTGCAATCATAATTTGACTGTGGATTGTTTTGAAAGTATATCAATTGGGAAGGGTGTTATCATTTCCAAGAATGTTACTATAAGAGATTCTGACAATCATAATATTTTAAGTTCAGATTTTGAGAAAACAAAACCCATAGTGATAAAAGATCATGTATGGATTGGGATGAATGTGACAATTCTTAAAGGCGTTACAATCGGAGAAGGCTCAGTAATTGCCGCGGGTTCTATTGTAACAAAGGATATTCCAGAACACTGCTTAGCCGCAGGTGTTCCTTGCAGAGTGAAGAAGAATAACATTATTTGGGAATAAAATAAAGCGAGGGCGAATTATGGCAGATTTAATAGGTACAATAGTATATGCAGGAAGGTTAAAAGACAAATCTGCCCTAATGAGCAGTTCTTCTGGTGGCGCATTTACTGCAATTTCCGACTTTTTTCTGAAAAATGACAATGCTGTGGTGGCAGCTGTCTATAATTATGAGAATCACGCGACTGAATTTCAGTTGATTTTGGATGAGAAGGAGCGTGAAAGAGCAAAAGGTTCAAAATATATGCAGAGCAAGCCCGGTGATATTTATCGGAAAGCCTATCACTGGCTAATGGAAAATCCGGAGAAAGGCCTGCTCTTTATTGGCATGGGATGTCAATCAGATGGATTTCGGAAGTTCAGCGAAATAAAAGGAATCCGTGACAGAGTGTATATTGTTGACATTATCTGCCATGGCTCTCCAAGTCCAAAGTTATGGCGAGAATATGCGGAGTCAATCCAGAAGAAGGTCGGAAAGATATCTTATCTTACCTTCAAAGATAAGCGTAATGGTTGGAAAGCTCCGACTGCCTATGTGAAAGTAAATGGAGAAGAGAGGTTAATAAGGGACTGGATAAATGTCTTTTATAATCAGTGTGCATTGCGACCATCTTGCTATGAATGTCCTTATGCTACTACAGAAAGAAAGACAGATATGACCATTGGCGACTTCTGGCATATTGAAGAGACGATTCCAGATTTTTATGATCCGGATGGCAACTCTGTGTTCCTGATTCATACGAAACAAGGAGAGGAATTGTTTAAAAAGATTCAGAGTAACTTGGAGTATAGATTGAGTAATACAACACAATGCTGGCAAACGCATTTGGAAAAACCGACAGCTAAATCGGAACAAAGAGAGGAATTTTGGAATGATTATCAGAAGAAAGGAATTGATTTCGTTATGAAGAAATATGGAACAGTTCCAATGAAAACAAAAATAAAAAATAAACTCCTCAGAATTATGGGGGGGGGTACACAGAAAGTAGTACCTGTTATGCTGATTACTCCGAAAGGAGGGCAGCATAATGAACTGGAAGCAGCCTAAAGTATATGCAGTAAAACATAGAAATGAAGCTGTTATAGCAGCTTCTAGATCGGGTGGTATTTTTACCGCTCTGTCTGACCAAGTATTGTCAAGTGGGGGCATTGTTTATGGTTGTGTATTGACAGAAAATTTTGAAGCCATGCATATTCGAGCTGATAATGCTGAAGAACGTAATAGAATGAGAGGGTCAAAGTACATCCAGAGTAAACTTGGAGATACGTTCAAAAATGTTAAGACAGATCTTAATGCGCAGAGGAATGTACTATTCTCAGGAACATCTTGTCAGGTGGCAGGATTGAAAAAGTATCTTGGAAAAGAATATGATAATTTGCTCTGTGTAGATATTGTGTGTCACGGAGTACCAAGTCATAAAATATGGAAGGCATATCTGTCCTGGCAGGAGCAACAAAATCATTCTAAAATTGTAAGAGTAGATTTTCGCAACAAAAAGGATTTTGGATGGCGTGATCACGTGGAGACAGTATGGTTTGAGAATGGGAAATCCACGAGCAGTCGGATATTTAAGTCACTTTTTTATGGGCATACAGTTTTACGGCCAAGTTGTTATGAATGTCCTTACAAGTCTGTGATGCATCCAGGCGATATTTCAATAGCTGATTATTGGAGAATAGAAATAGCAGCGTCGGAATTTGATGATAATAAGGGAGTTTCTTTGGTTTTGGTTAATAATGAAGTGGGAGCAAGGCTTCTTGATAAGGTAAAGGATAATCTCATTATTAAGGAAACGAGAATAGAAGACAGTATGCAGCAGTCTTTTAAGGCGCCTTATCCAAGACCTGCCAATAGAGAACAATTCTGGGCTGACTTTAGTTATAAACCTTTTGACTATGTTGCGAGGAAATACGGAAATTATGGCTTTGTAAACAATTTGCGAACGTTTTGTAGAAATATCAAAAAAAGAATAGTGAAATAATTGTAAAAGATGAGTGTTCAAATAATAGGATGTAATTAACTACTATACCCATAGAAAAGGTTGGTGAGTAAAGGTGGAAAGAAAAATACCAGTACTATATAAAAGAAAAGAAGAATGCTGTGGATGTACTGCTTGTTATGCCATTTGTCCTAAAGAAGCCATATCTATGTTGGAGGACGAAGAAGGTTTTGAGTATCCACAGATAGATGAAAATAAGTGTGTGCGCTGTTATCAGTGCATTAAGGTATGTCCGATAAAAGCAGCACAATCACAGTATTCCATAAACCGATAAGGAATAAATTTATTGTACAATGGAGCGTAATTGGGATTGAAAAATAAGATGGGGGATTATGTATGGGTAAAAGACTAGACTGGATAGATTGTGGCAAGGGAATAACGATATTGCTGGTGGTTTTAGGACATGTTGCGGATGGATATTTAAGTGCGGGAACTTTTCCTGAACAAAAACCGATTTTGTTAGCAATTTATAACCTTATTTACGCTTTTCACATGCCCTTGTTCTATTGCCTTTCTGGATTTGTATTCTATTTGGCCTACTGTGTAAGGAGAGAAGAAAAAAGAAAAAGATTTATCTCTCAAGTTTTGAATCTTGTGTGGATATATGTTTTCTTTTCAATAGCCTTATGGGTATTTAAGATGATCTTTTCTGACAGTGTAAATACACAGTTTGGATTAAGAGACTTAGTGAATATTCCGATTAAACCGTTAGGGGAGTTCTGGTACATATACGTTTTAATTTTTATTTATGTTATTTCATATATACTGGAGAATAAACAGTGTGATGCTGTGATATTGGGAGTATCCTATGTTATGAGCAGTATTGTGAAGCTGTTTACCTTTGGAATTGATTTTCCATTGAAAAGTATATTTTACTATTTCTTCTTCTTCTATCTGGGCGTATTTATGGCAAAACGAGTAAGAAAACCTGTGGTAATAAAGCATACAAAGGAAGTTTTGCTTGGATTTGGGATGATAGCGATATTGAGCTGGAGTATTTGCATCATTTGGAAAACTTCAGTACATAAAATACCGGTTTTCTGTACGTTGGTCGGAATGGTTTTCTGCATTCTAGCTATGTGTTTGTTCCAGCACAGTAAGCAAATAAAGCTGTTTGGATTCTTGGGAAAATATAGCCTTGAAATATATACTATGCACACGTTTCTCACGGCAGCAAATCGGTCGATTTTAA
>CACXGE010000009.1 GCA_902767135.1 uncultured Lachnospiraceae bacterium
CGATGCATGGGGCTGAAATTTCGCGCAATATCATTCTTGGCGCATAGCTTAACAGCAAGTGTTAAGCTTGCGTCTGTACAGTAACAACAGTTCAGCCATAGGCTAAACTGTTACGACAGCTTTGGTCTGTACCGTCAGCAACCATTTGCCTTCCATTTTTTTGTGTGCTACAATAACAAAAATGTACAAAGGGGTGAAGAACTTGACATTACAACAATTAAAATACATTGTAACGGTGGCGGAAACAGGAAATATTACAGAGGCAGCCAAACGGCTTTTTATCTCCCAACCTAGTTTAACCAATGCAATCCGTGAATTGGAAAAAGAGATGCAGGTTACTATCTTTAACAGAACCAACAAAGGTGTGACAGTATCAAATGAAGGGGATGAATTTCTTGCCTATGCCAGACAGGTGTTGGAGCAGGCAAATCTTTTGCAGGAAAAGTTTTTAAATGAAAAGGAGCAAAGTCCCAGATTCTCGGTTTCCTGTCAACATTATTCTTTTGCAGTGAACGCCTTTGTGGATGTGATACAGAAATTTGATGCGCCGAAATATGATTTTACCCTGCGGGAAACCCAGACCCACGAGATTATTGAGGATGTGAGTCATTTGCGAAGCGAAATAGGGATTTTATATCTAGCCTCAAAAAATGAAGAAGTAATATTAAAAATAATCAAACAAAACGGCTTGAAATTTGAAGAATTATTTTTGGCGAAACCCCATGTTTTTATCTGTGCAAACCATCCTTTGGCAGGAAAAGATAGTATCAGTATGAAAGATTTAGAAGAGTATCCTTATCTTTCTTTTGAACAGGGAGAATATAATTCCTTTTATTATTCGGAGGAAATATTAAGTACCTTGGATAGAAATAAAAATATAAAAGTGAGGGACAGAGCAACACTTTTCAATCTGGTGATAGGACTAAATGGCTATACTGTCAGTTCCGGAATTATCAACAAGGAACTGAACGGGGAAAATATTATTGCAAAACCTTTAAAAGTAGATGAATATATGAGGATCGGAACCATAACCCAGAAAAATATGCCTTTGAGCCGTTATGGTAGTGCTTATATGGAAGCGTTAAAAAAATATACCAAGATGGAAAAATAGTTATATAGTTATATAGAAATATAGAAAAATACAGAATAGCAGTTTGAAATAGGTTAAAACTATTTCAAACTGCTGTTTTTTTGTATTTTTCAAATATTCTTCTGTAATTTATACTGAATGACAACAGAAAAGTTTTGAATTACAAGGAGGTTGTTATGTACAATGCAGTGATAGGTTTTCCGAGAGTCGGAAAACTGAGAGAATTAAAGTTTGCATCCGAAAAATATTTTCGTGGTGAAGTATCAAAAACAGAGTTAAAGAAAACAGCTTTGGAAATTAGAACAGAAAACTGGAAGCGACAGAAAGAATATGGAATCCATTATATATCTTCCAATGATTTTTCTTATTACGATGGCATGCTTGATACAGCAGTTTTACTAAACGCAGTTCCAGAATGTTATAAAAAATTACACCTGGATGAATTAGACACTTATTTTGCCATGGCAAGAGGATATCAGGGCGAAGCGGGAGATGTACCGGCTTTGGCAATGAAAAAATGGTTTAATACCAATTATCATTATATGGTTCCGGAGCTTGATGCATCCACAAAAATCGCATTGTCCGGCACAAAACCTTTTGATGAATTTTTGGAAGCGAAGGAACAGGGATTACTTACAAAACCAGTTATCATAGGACCGTTTACTTTCCTTAAACTTGCAAGATATCAGGCGAGAACGAAAGCGGCTGATTTTACGAAGGATATTTGTGCTGCCTATGGCACCATACTGACAAAATTCCAGGAACTTGGTGCAGAATGGGTTCAGTTTGATGAACCGGCACTGGTAACGGATATGACGAAGGATGACATCAATCTTGCGGAAAATTTATACAACGGCATTTTACAGCAAAAAGGAAGTGTAAAAGTACTGTTGCAGACATATTTTGGTGATATCAGGGATTGCTATGAAACTGTCTTGAAGTTGGATTTCGATGGAATCGGTCTGGACTTTATAGAAGGACGAAAAACCATGGAACTGGTGAAACAGTATGGATTTCCAAAAGAAAAAGTCCTTTTTGCAGGAATTATAAACGGAAAAAATATCTGGAAAAGCAATTATAAGAAGGTGATTGAACAGATAAAGGAAATAAAAGAGTATGCAGAAAATGTGGTATTATCCACTTCCTGTTCTCTGCTTCATGTGCCTTATACCCTTGCTTATGAAGAAAAGTTAAACCCAAAAGTAAAGCAGTATTTTGCTTTTGCTGTAGAAAAACTTTTGGAATTGCAGGAACTTAGCGTACTGACGGAATGTGATGATTATAATAATGAAAAAGAATGTGTAAATAATCAGCAGGTATTTGAGCAGGAAAGGCTTTATCAGGATATAGAGGTAAAAAATCAGGTGGCAAATTTGTCAGAGGATATGTTTGTCAGAACACCAGAGAGGAAACAGCGCCAGGAAATACAAAAGAAAACTTTCGGACTGCCGTCTCTTCCTACCACTACCATCGGCTCTTTCCCACAGACGCAGGAGGTAAAAAGAAACAGAACCAACTACAAACGTGGAAATATTGACAAAGCAGCATATGACAAGCAGGTGTTTGCTTTTATCAAAGAGTGCATTGAAAAACAGGAAGAAATTGGAATAGATGTATTGGTTCATGGCGAGTATGAACGAAATGATATGGTGGAATTTTTTGGTGAAAACCTGGCAGGCTATGTATTTACAGAAAAGGCATGGGTGCAGTCTTATGGCACCAGATGTGTGAAACCACCAATTATATTTGGTGATATTAAAAGAATTCGTCCAATTACAGTAGAATATTCTGCCTATGCCCAAAGCCTTACAGATAAGCCGGTAAAGGGAATGTTGACAGGTCCGGTAACAATTTTGAACTGGTCATTTCCACGAGAAGATATCTCTTTAAAAGAAATGGCATATCAGATTGGTATTGCCATCCGGGAAGAAGTGCTTGACTTGGAAAAAGCAGGAATTTCCATAATTCAGATTGATGAAGCTGCACTGAAAGAAAAACTTCCAATCCGTAAAAGTGACTGGTACTGTGAATATCTAGAGTGGGCAATTCCGGCGTTTCGTTTGTGCCACAGTGGTGTAAAGCCGGAAACACAGATTCACACCCATATGTGCTACAGTGAATTTAACGATATTATTCACGATATTGATAACATGGATGCAGATGTAATATCCTTCGAGGCCTCCCGTTCCAAACTAACGATACTGGATGCCATTCAGGAAAGCGGCTTTGAAACAGAAGTTGGTCCTGGTGTATATGATATCCATTCTCCAAGAGTTCCCTCTGTGGATGAAATCGTAGAGGCATTACAGAAAATGCTTACAAAAATTGATAAAAATAAGCTATGGGTAAATCCAGACTGTGGTCTGAAGACAAGAGGAATTCCGGAAACCGATGCAAGCCTGAAAAATATGGTGGAGGCTGCAAGACGGGTGAGAAGTCAGCTAAGCTGTTAATATCCCAATATATGAGAGCCAGGGAACCCGGTTCCCTGGCTCTCATAATATCATTCTTGGCGCATAGCTTAACAGCAAGTGTTAAGCTTGCGTCTCTACAGTAACCTCCTTCACAATAAGCTTTGGATATTCTTTCCTCAAAATCTTATTTACCTCAGAAGCACTCACCGGAATGGTTCTGTGATACAGCTTTTCCACATTTAACAGATATTCCACAACAGAGATATCCACACATAAGCTCTCACGTCTTTTGTTAAAGTTCTCTTGTTTTCTCCTTATGGCAGCCAGGGTAATCGATAGTTTCTGTTTCAAATCATTGTATTCCTCTTTTGAAAATTCCGGAATGGGAACCGTCCTACCCTTGGTGACAAAATTGTATTCTCCTTCATAATTTTTGTAAATGGCATTGCTAATCCCTGATTTTAAGGAAGCAAAAAAGGATTTCTTTTCCCTGGGTTCCTCCACCTCCAGAACATTTTTCTCATATAATCCGGCGTGCTCCACCAACTTATAATACGCCTTATCCGCCTCTTCAATACCATACTGCTTTCCATTGATTACAGTATATCTTTCCTGCAATTTCTGATACCAAAGTGCAAAAGAATCTATGAAGACATTGCCACAAACTGATTTCTGTTCCAAAATCCCAAAGAAATACTCACTGAATTCTGTTCTGGATGCAAAAGAAGGTTCCCCCTCCCTCTGTGATAGTTCCTCCTGCTTTTCACACTGCAGAAGCATATCCTCTGCAAAAGAAAGACAAGGCACCCTAACCTCCTCTGTGGCAAAGGTTTTCAGCTCATCTATCATATCTTCAATCTCTCCTCTGCTGGTGAAAACTTCTTTTTTGAGTATATCCGCTGCTTTGGCATATTCCCTTCTGGCAAGGTCCGCTGCCTCTCTTGTGTCATAGACAACTCCTGCCACGGTATTCAGGCGAAGATCTGCCAACTCCCTTTCTTTTCTTAGATATTCCAGGTACTTTTCCTTGGTTTCAATGGGGCTTTCCTCCAAGGCTTTCATAATTTCCTCCATTGCCGCCTCATCGTTAGCTGAGGTTTCATTTATCCTGGTTAGAATTGCATCTAACTTTCTGCGAACCTTATCTGCCAGTTCCACAGATTCATACTCATATCCATCCACCAGCCTTGCATTGTCCCCCACCAGCTTTCTGATAGCATCATATTCATGAGAAAAATCCTCGTGGGCATATCCATAATGTTGCGCCCACTCATCCAGTACAGTTTGTCCTTTATCAATACCTTCCAGGGAATAAAAGTCCGTCTCCTCCACAATCTTTTGCAACTCTTTGTCTATATACTCCTGAATCACCGACACTCCAAAGTACTGTGACATACCCCGCAGTTCCCCATTTGGGTCATCAAAATTTTCTCTCAGTATTTCATAAGCCTGCTGATTATAAGGATGTTTCCTTAACACCTCCAAACATTTTTCAAGAATCATATCCTTGTCTTTAATATATCCCAGCTGCATATTATTGGTCAGGGCATTTCCCTCTTCTACATCCTCCTTCTTTGGTGTCTGAATATAAAACTCCGACTCCTCCTTAAGGATTTTTGCCAGGGGATAAATAAGAGCATCTATGGCTGCGATAATTCCCTTACTGTAAACATCAACCACCTCCGGACTCTTGTACAACTCCTCCTTTTTCATCTTGGCACTGAGAGCTGTGGTGGCATTTCCCACTGCATTGACGGCAAGGCTCACGAAATCAGAGGCTCCAATGGCAGATGCGGCATTTCCCACTGTATTCATGGCGGAATGAGCTATCCCTGAAGCCGTGCCGGCTGTTGTCCCAGAGAGTAAACCATCAATTTTTCCACGTTCCTGCCATTTCTCCCGATTTTCCTTACGCATTTTTCTGTATTCTTCTGCTTTTCTCTGGTCATTGATTATAGCTATGTATTTTTCCTCCACATACTCTATGGCCTGATAGATAACATCAAAGGTCTTCTCAGCAGATGCCACAGCCATAAATCGATTATAATCATAGTTATAAATTCCTTTTTCTGCCAGAAACTGCTGAATCCATTTTGCTCCTCTGTTGATATAATCAAAAGACAAATCATAGATTCCCCTGATAGCTTGGTCCATATTTTTGAATTCCTCATAAAATCTGTCCGGAAATTCCTGGGCGATCTCCTTTTCAATTTCCCTAAGACTTAGGAAAATCTCATTTGACCTTACCACTTCCTCCTCATATACTAAGTGATTTCCATATAAACTAAATTCTTTTCCTATGTGACTCATACTTCATCTCCTCCAAAAAACCCCCTATCTTTCTGGTTACAGAAAAATAGGGAGTTTACATTGTATATTGATTACCTTTTTATCCTTTACTGGAAGTACTTCACTCCAGATTCAAACAGCTTCATATCCTGTTCACCATAAATGTTGATTGCCACAGAAGAATCCCTTCTTTCGCTGTGGGCCATCTTACCTAATACTCGTCCGTCCGGGCTGGTAATACCCTCGATGGCAAGGTAAGAACCATTTGGATTCCATTCTTCATCCATGGTAGGATTTCCATTGGCATCCACATACTGGGTTGCTACCTGACCATTTTCAAATAATTTATCCAACCATTCCTTCGGTGCAACAAAGCGTCCTTCCCCGTGGGAGGCCGGGTTTACGTAGACATCGCCCAACTTTGCTCCTGCAAGCCATGGGGACTTGTTCGTAACTACTTTTGTGTAAACCATCTTGGAAATATGACGTCCGATGGTGTTGTAAGTCAGTGTCGGTGAGTCTGGTTTTTGTTCTGTAATCTGTCCGTATGGCACTAAACCTAACTTAATCAATGCCTGGAATCCATTACAGATACCAAGAACAAGACCATCTCTTTCATTTAATAATTTATTCACTGCTTCCTTAATCTTTTCATTGCGGAATGCAGTTGCAAAGAATTTTGCAGAACCTTCCGGTTCATCACCTGCACTAAATCCACCTGGGAACATAATAATCTGTGATTTATTAATGTTTTCCTCAAAAATTCTTACAGAATCACGGATATCTTCTGCATCTAAGTTCTTAAATACCTTTGTAATTACATTGGCACCTGCGCGTTCAAAAGCTCTTGTGCTGTCGTATTCACAGTTGGTACCTGGGAAGACCGGAATAAATACCGTTGGTTTTGCAATCTTGTTCTTACATACATAGATGCTGTCTGCTTTGTAAAGTCCTGTGTTAATTTCTGTCTGTTCTACATTAGAACGTGTTGGGAATACTTTTTCCAAAGTAGATGTCCATGCATCTTCTGCATCCTTTAGGGAAATGGTCATATCCTTATATTCAATGGCAGCCTTGTCTGTCACTTCACCGATAACGGTATAAGTAATTCCAAGAGAAGAAACCTTTTCTGCTGGTACTTCTGCGATAATATTACCAAATCCTACGCTGAATAAGTCTTCCGGAGCAATGTTGTGCTCAATCTTAACACCCATACCATTACCAAATGCCATCTTGCTTACTGCCGCTGCAATACCCTTGCTGTCTAATGCATAAGCAGAGATAATATTTCCTGCCTGTACGTCTGCGTGGAATTTTTCGTATGCATCCATCACCTTATCGTATTCTGGTAAGTCGTATTCGTTCTTTGGCACTTCCATAAGTACAATCTTACTTCCTGCCTTCTTAAATTCCGGAGTGATGATATCTTTATCCTTGGCAATATCTACTGCAAAAGATACTAAAGTAGGTGGAACATCGATATCATTGAAGGTACCGGACATACTGTCTTTTCCACCGATGGATGGCAAGCCAAATCCCATCTGTGCATCATACGCACCTAAGAGTGCTGCAAACGGCTGGCTCCATCTCTTTGGTTCCTCTGTCATACGACGGAAGTATTCCTGGAAGGTAAATCTGATTTTCTTGTAATCTCCACCATTGGCCACAATTTTAGCCACTGATTCCACTACTGCGTAAACTGCACCGTGGTATGGGCTCCAGGAAGAAAGGTAAGGATCAAATCCGTAACTCATCATGGTAACGGTTGTGGTCTTTCCCTTCACCATAGGTACCTTTGCTACCATTGCCTGTGTTTCTGTCATCTGATATTTTCCACCATGTGGCATATATACGCTGGCAGCACCGATGGAACCGTCAAACATTTCTACCAAGCCCTTCTGGGAACATACATTTAAATCCTTTAAGGTATCCATCCATTTTGTTTTCACATCTGCTACTTCTTCCTTAACAAAGTAGTTTTTGTCTTTTTCCGGTACTTCCACTTCTACTTTCGTTTCCTGATGAGCACCGTTGGTATCTAAGAACGCTCTGGAAAGATTTACAATTTCCTTTCCTCTCCAGTTTAATACAAGTCTTGGCTCTTCGGTAACTACAGCAACCTCTACTGCCTCTAAGTTTTCCTCTTTCGCGTAACCCATAAATTCTGCCACATCTTTTGGGTCTACCACAACTGCCATACGTTCCTGAGATTCAGAAATGGCAATTTCTGTTCCATCTAAACCTGCATATTTCTTTGGTACTTTGTCAAGGTTTACCTGAAGTCCGTCAGCTAATTCACCGATGGCTACAGATACACCGCCGGCACCAAAGTCATTACATTTCTTAATTAATTTACTTACTTCTTCTCTGCGGAACAATCTCTGAATTTTACGTTCTGTAGGTGGATTACCTTTCTGTACTTCTGCACCACAGGTTTCAATGGATTCTTCTGTATGCACTTTCGAAGATCCTGTTGCACCGCCACAACCGTCACGTCCGGTTCTTCCGCCAAGTAAAATAATGATATCCCCCGGGTCAGAAGTTTCACGGATGACGCTTCTTCTTGGAGCCGCACCAAGCACTGCACCGATTTCCATACGTTTTGCCACATAATCAGGATGATATACTTCCTTTACAAGACCTGTTGCAAGACCAATCTGGTTACCATAAGAGCTGTAACCACTGGCTGCACTTCTTACAATCTTCTTCTGTGGAAGCTTTCCCTTTAAGGTGTCTTTTACGGACACTGTCGGGTCCGCTGCACCGGTAACACGCATTGCCTGATATACATAAGTACGTCCTGACAATGGATCACGGATAGCACCGCCAAGACAGGTTGCAGCACCACCAAAAGGCTCGATTTCTGTTGGATGGTTGTGAGTTTCGTTTTTGAAGTTAATCAGCCATTCTTCTTCCACACCATCTACGTCTACCGGCACAACGATAGAACATGCATTGATTTCATCAGATTCTTCCTGGTCAGCTAACTTTCCTTCTTTTTTTAGTTTTCTCATTGCCATCAAAGCTAAATCCATGAGACATACAAATTTATCATCTCTGCCTTTAAAGATTTCTTCTCTGTCCGCTAAATATCTTTCGTAAGTATCTACCATAGGTTTCTTGTAGAAACCATCATCGAATTTTACATCTGTAAGTTCTGTAGAGAAAGTAGTATGACGGCAGTGGTCAGACCAATAAGTATCTAACACTCTGATTTCTGTCATACTTGGATCTCTGTTTTCTTTATTTTTATAATAATTCTGAATATGAAGGAAATCCTTAAAAGTCATGGCAAGTCCTAAGGAATCGTACAATGCTTTTAATTCTGCTTCCGGCATATCCTTAAAACCATCAAAAATCTTCACATCTTCCGGTTCTTCGAATTCCTGTACTAAAGTAGCAGGCTTTTCTTCTCCTGCTTCTCTGGAATCTACCGGGTTGATACAGAAGTTTTTGATTGCTTCTAACTGCTCTTTTGTAATGTCACCTTCAATGACATAAGTGGTTGCTGTACGAATTACAGGCTCCTCATCCTCTTTTAAAAGCTTCATACACTGTTCTGCAGAATCCGCTCTCTGGTCAAACTGTCCCGGTAAAAATTCTACGCTGAATACCTGTCCACCTTTGCTGTCAAAGGTTTCCTCGTACACATCGTCTACCGGCGGCTCAGAGAATACCGTTCCCAATGCCTTTTTGTAAGTTTCTTCAGATATATTTTCTACATCATAGCGAATGAGTACACGTACACTCTTGACTGTACTGATACCAAGATAGTTTTTGATTTCCTTTGCCAGGGATTTTGCCTGTACGGCATACTCTGTCTTCTTTTCAACATAAATTCTTTTTACGTTGCTCATAATTCGTACCTCCATGTTTTAATCGGTGAATGGCAGTGGCTACAATTAGTCACTCATAAGCTTTATCATAGTAACAGTTCAGCCATAGGCTAAACTGTTACGAAATCGGGCAATGCTTACGCATGCAAAATTGCCCGATTTTTGTTAAATACACATTTTCGCACGGTCAGCGCAGTAAATGCGCAGACCTGCCTGCACTGTTACTTATCATAACATATTTTTTTTCATTATGCTAGTTATGTATGAAATCTTTTAATAATTTCATATACAATCTCATTCTGGTTCACCAGTGGTGACTTGTGAGAGAAAAAAATCACCCCTTCAATAGGGGATGTAATCTCTTCTAATACATTGCCCTCACTAGGGTCCAAAATTTCTGCTAACTTTTCTCCTCTTGCCACTTCTTCTCCAGCCTGCTTGTATCTTCTATAGATTCCTGCTCTCTGTGCCAGAATAGGCATTAAGTCCTCTTCCGCTATGACACTTGCAATATATCCACTGTGAACATTGTATTTTACAAGTCCCATTCTGGTAAGGAAGCGCAATACCGCTGCCACTGCCTGTTTTGCAGATGCTTCGTCAATCTCATCGGTTTCCTTGGTATATACAGAAAAAGCATTGGTCTTTAATAACTGCCAATTATAATTTAGGGTTGTGGTATCGTAAGGCATGGGTTTTCTTGTCACCACATAGGGCATACCGAATAAATTGGCAAGACTTGGAGACTGAAATCCGGTCTCCATCATTCTGATATGTGGCACAAAATCCCCTGGACGGTAAAAGCTGGCAAATTGAATTCCATAACTGTAACCCTGGGTTTTCTCCAAAATCCCCGCTGCAATCCGTTCTGTAGCCTCCCCACACCTATCTCCCGGGAACATACGATTGATGTCTGTCTCATCTCCCGGCCAGAATCTTTTTCCTATATTGATAGAATACTGATTGATGGTAGGAATCACCATAATCTCATTGTTGGAGTTAATGGCTCCCTTACTTTCTAATTCTTTCAGCACCTTAATAATCTGGGAGCATACATACATCTGCTGAATTTCATTTCCACGCATAGCTCCCAAAATACAGGCTGCTTTCTCTCCCTCACCAAATTTGTATCCCATGACCCGCAGTTCATCCCGAAAAGGTCCCTTCATGGAATAAATCACTTCTTTTCTCATTCTTTTCCTCCTAAAACCCGTGCAATCAATGAACCCTCGTACACAATAGGATACTCTCTTAAGGTAAAGATAAATCCACTTTCCGGAGACTCTACAATCTGATGCACATCTCCTGTCAGGGAATCCACAATACTGCCCAGAGGCTGTCCCTTTTCCACCTTTTCCCCGTGCTTTACTTCTGGCACAAAAACACCTGAGACTTCTGCATGAATCAGACTGACACTACCATCCGTGGACACGATAGGCTCCTTGGGTGTCTCCACCAGTCCATCCCAGATTCCAAGTTCTTTCATAACATAAAAAATTCCTTCGATTAACTGATTTCCATATTCTTTATTGATACGCATCCCAACTCCCATTTCCACTGCAAGGGTTGGAACTCCCATATTATTTAAGCTGTGAGCCAGGGTGGATTCTAGCACTGTGGCTGAAGTATGTACCCAGACAAAATTGGCATTTATTTTTCTCGCAATGGGAACCAGTTTCTCTGCAAAATCCTCTGCCACACGAACCTGCGGTGTCTCCATCAGGAAAATATTACTGGAATGAACGTCAATACACAAGTCAGAGCCAATAATATCATCAATCAGCTGATGGGCTACATATTCTATGGTTGTTCCCTTTTCTGACCCTGGAAAAATACGGTTCATATCCAATTCAAACATGGGAACCCCTCTGGTCATAGATGCCAATCCTAAGGGATTACAGGATGGAAAAATATCTACGATTCCCTTTAGATTCTTCTTGTGGGAATTGATTCTACGAATCAGCTCATAACAGATATACTGTCCATCTAATTCGTCTCCATACAGCCCTGTCACGATAGATATTCTCTTTTCCTGTCCTGTCAGTTCTTTGGGCTGTAGACGATTTTTTTGTATAATCAGCCTCTCATCCACGGGAAGAGCTGCTGACACAATTGTTTCTATCATTATGTTTCCTCCATTTTCTATCACAATTCAGCCCCTGGGCCAAACCATTTCTCCCTAATATTTCCATCATATGCATTGTGCAATAAAAAGTCAACCTCTTTCAGCCCCAGAATTCTTTTAACTGTTCCTCTATGCGTTCTAAAGAAGTGTACTGCAGATTATTCCATTCCCTTGGATACAACTCTGTGTACTCTCTCTGGGCAAAGCGTTCATCCAAAAGCACCACCACACCAATATCCTTTGCTGTTCGTATCACTCTTCCCGCAGCCTGCATGACCTTATTCATCCCGGGAAAACGGTACGCATAATCAAAGCCCTTTTTTCCTTGTGCGTCAAATTTTGCCTTCAAAAGTTCCCGTTCTGTTCCGATTCCTGGTAACCCGGTCCCCACGATAATACTTCCAATCAATTTTTCTTCCTTTAAGTCAATTCCCTCAGAAAAGATTCCTCCCATGACACAGAATCCCGCAAGTATCCCTTCTGTCTCATCAAATCGCTTTAGAAACTCTTCTCGTTCCTCCTCCGTCATATTCTGGGACTGTATGAGGATTTCTTCCTCTGTCTGAAACTTACTGCTATAAATCTCATAAACAGCCTCCATATAGGCATAGGATGGAAAAAATACCAGATAATTTCCTTCTTTTGCACTTACTATTTTTTTGATATAGTCTGCAATTTTCTGGTATTCTATGGCATTTCTCCTGGAATACTTCGTACTTACATCCCGGGCAATAAAAAGCCCCCTATTTTTGTTGTCAAAAGGAGAATCTGCATATACTGCCTTGTCTTCTTCCTGGGTAAGCAATCCCTTATAATACTTAATGGGAAGCAGGGTGGCTGAAAACAAAACCCCGCTTCTTCCCCTTTCAAAGCATTCCTTTAAGCTGTAAGATGGGTCCACACACAGATGCTTTATCATAAAGCCCCCGTCTGGTAAATGCTCTGCAAAGGTCACATAATTCTCCTCCGGCATTTCCTGCATATTTAAAAAATGACGTACATTTAAGTAAAGTTCACTTATCTTTGTCTTATCCGGTATACTTTCATCCTTTTCCATGAATTTCTCCAGCTCTTTTTGCAACCGCAGAAGGCTCATGACAAAGGCTGAGGTACTTTCTAGAACCATACATTTTTCGCACTCTCTCTTATACTCTAACAAATGGCGATTACAGTTTTCCAACCGTTTTGCAAGCTTTACATCTGCTTCTTTTACATAGTTTTTCACTTCCAGAAACTCTTCTTTTCGTAACACTGCACTGTACATTTCCCTGCCTCTCTCTAGCAGATTATGTGCCTCATCTGTCAAAAATATATAGTCTCCCTTTCCCCCATCCTGAAAGAATCGTTTCAAGTATACGTTAGGATCAAACACGTAATTGTAATCACAGATAATACAGTCTGCCCAATAAGCTACATCAAGGCTCATCTCGAAAGGACATACCTGATGGATTCTGGCAAATTCTTCCACATCTTCCTTGTGATAGGTATCTTTAGACGTAATCAAGTCAAACACAGCATCATTCACTCTGTCAAAATGTCCTTTGGCATAAGGACAGCTGACCGGATTGCACTCCATATTCTCCAAAAAACATATTTTTTCCTTGGCTGTGATTTCCAACACCCGGTAAGATAAGCATTTTTCCTTCAGTAATTCTACCGTTTCTTTTGCTACAGTTCTGGTGATGGTCTTTGCTGTGAGATAAAAAATCTTTTCTCCGTTCCCCACTCCCACGGATTTGATTGCCGGGTACAATGTCATCAATGTTTTTCCTGTTCCTGTGGGTGCCTGGATATACAATCTTTCTTTATTTTCCACTGTTCGATATACACAACCTGCCAGTTCCCTTTGTCCCTTGCGATATTCATAGGGAAACTTCATCTTTCCTATGGACTCATTTCTCTTTTTTCTCCAGTTTCCATAGTCCTCCATCCATTTCCCATACTCCTCTACAAGCCCCAGAAACCAGTTTTCTAAATTGTGAAAGCTAAAATCCTCATGAAAATACTTCATTTCTTCTGTTTCAATGTTACAGTAACTGATTCTTACCTGAATCTGAGATAGGTTGTTCTGTTTTGCATAAATATAAGCATAAATTTTTGCCTGTGCCATATGTACTAAAACCGGCTCTGTCATTCTGTTTAATCTTCGGTAAACACACTTAATCTCATCAACCACCACGGGCTGTTCTTCCTCATATGGAGTGATAATTCCATCTGCCCTTCCCTCTATGGTCAGTTCCATTTCTTTCCATAAAACAGAATGCCTTAAGCTTACTTCCGCCTGATACTCCGGGCCCATTTTCCCCTGTATCTTCCGATGAAGCCTGCTTCCCTCTGTCATTGCTTCCTTCTCTTTCATCCCTCCATGACGATTGTCAATATCCCCGCTGCGAAGCAAAAACTCTATGAAATTTCTCACAGAAACACGCACCTGCATGTTATTATTTATTTCCATATGACTGTCTCCATCTATTTTTCTTCATTTCAAATTCGTAACAGTTCAGAACCAATGAACAGTTACGTAAATCGGGCAATGCTTACGCATGCAAAATTGCCCGATTTTTGTAAAATCTATATTTTCTTACGGTGTCAGCAGTAAATGCTGACACCTGTACTGAATAGTTACTCAAATTCTTATATGTCTGTTTAATATATAGATAATGTGGTCTACCTCCAACTGCAGGCTTTTCTTTTCATAATATAGTTTTTCATATTCCACCTGTAATTCTTGCACTTCTAGCTTTGTCGCTCTTCCCGACTGATACAACTCTTCTTTCACCGAAATTTTTTCTTCTTGTAATTCCAACTTAGATTCATAATTCGAAATATTTCTTTTTAGTGTTTCGTATTCTGATATTTTCTCTTGCACATACACTTTTAAAGATTTTTGGTACTGTTCCAAATCCATCTGTGTTATTTCCTTTTTTATCTTTATTTCCTCATAATTCTCCGCCTTCGGACTATCCTTCAAATACTCCTCATATTCTTTTATCTCATAATTGTAATAAGCAATTTGAGAATCTTCTTCCAAATAGCCTGCAATATAATCTTTCGAAACATCTAATTCCTGCGTTTTTTTCTGGTACGGCACATCAGCAGTAACGTAAACTTCTATATGTTCACCATTTAGACTTTGTTGTTCCTTAACATTTTCAATTTCTACTTGATTATCCTTCAACTGTTGCCTTATCTGCTCAACTTCTAAGTATGTACTATAACCTAACTCCAATTTTCCTTCTTCTATGTTTAATAGTTCTTGCAAATAGTTTTGATATGTTTGCAAATATTTTAAATATTCTTCTTTCTTTTGCTTTTCTAGCGTATAGTAATACACCTGATAATCCACGTTTTTTTGTTTTTCATTGATAATAAGATTTCTATTTTCTTCATAATATCCCTTAGGTGTTTCCGTAGGCTCTGGCACATCCATAGTAACCACAGTGGTAGACTTTCCATCTTCCTGTGCAAACATTTCCAGTGACACACCGCCAATAACTAAGCCAGATAAGACTATCAACAACAATTCTTTTATATCATACTTCATAATTACCTCAATCTATTTTATTTTCATACTTCCATCAAAATGTTCTACAATCGGTTCTAGGAAAATCTGTATAATTCTTCTCTCATCCACCTTTATCTCCAATGTTCCTTCTATACCACTTTTTAAATTCACCTCTGGATTTTTACTCAAAAACGCTTCCGTATCAATGCTAATCCTAGCCTGATACATCCAGCCCTTTCCTTCCACAAATTGTGCATCAGGACTAATATAAACCAAAGTCCCTTTCAGCTTACCATAATCCTGAAAATTGTAGGAATCCAGCTTGATTGCAACTTCATTTCCTATACTCACACTTCCAATGTCCTGATTGGTAATTTCAGCTTCCACAACCGTTTGTTCACCTTGCGGCAGCAAAGTTGCCACTATTTCACCACCACCAAGCACACCAAATAATGTACTTGTCTCTATTGTATTTATCACTCCATCCACTGGTGCAACTACTATCTGTTGATTCATATTTACATTTTGTAGGTTGTAATTCATCGTAAGGTTACTCATTGCCTGTGTGTTTTCTTTCATCAACGAACTAATTGTTTCCTCATATTGTTCACGTATACTATTTTTTTGTTCCTGATAAGCACTATACTCCCGTCTTGCTTGTTCTACTACCAGTTGTTGTTCTTGATATTCCCCAGATATATCTGCATATTTTTGGTCTGTACTATTCTTTTGCATTTGATTGTTAATATCATTCTGCTCCTTATTAGAATCTTGCATTTCTAGTTCTTTTTTTAGCAAAGCAATTTCTAGTTGTCTTTTTTTCAATTCTTCCTTTGTAACTGCTCCTATTGCATATAGCCTTTCATATTCACTTATCTCATCTTCATAATACTGCAGTTGTAATTCTAATTTTTCTTTTTCCAATTCTGCAACAGTTTTCTGAGTTTCTAATTGTTTTTCAGTTTCCTGCTCTTTCGCCACATAACCTAATTCCTCTTTTATACGCTCCAGCTTTTTTTCATTTATCTGGACTTGTACCTCTGCCTGAGACATTTGTTCTTCTATCATATCTATCTGCGCAATATATCCTCCTTGGATAGCTGACACATATTTAATTATTTCCTGCTGATTCTCATTATCAACATTTTTATATTTAACTGATATATCACTATCATTTAATATCTCTTTTAACAACTTGTTCTCAAATTTTAATAATTTAAGACTATCTTTTGTATTATTTTGTGTTAATTGTTGTTCTGTTGTATCTAAGTAAATAATTGGTTGTCCCTTTTTTACCTCATCCCCCTCTTCAACGCAGACTTCCTTAATAATCCCCCCATTTACGGTCTGAATATTCTGAATTCCACTTACAGAATTTATTCTTCCCCTTGCAGTTATAACTTCATCCATTCTTCCAAACACCGACCATAGGATTACAAATATCATCAATATTAATATTACAAAAATTACTGTTTTCCCTAGTGGTGAAACTGGTTTTTCTACTAGTTCTACTGCCTCTGGTAAAAACTCTTTTCTAAGTTTCTCAATTCTTCTTGTTTCTTTTTTAGAATACATATTTTTTAAATGCATCATTTATCCTTCAAAACTATTCAGTATCTCTTGAATAGTTGCCATCCTTTCTATATTTGACTTTGCTGTCTTAACAAATGCCAGAACAAACCTTTTTCTTCAATTAATTTTTGTTTTGGACCATATTCTGCAATTCTTCCTTTTTCAACAACCATAATAGCATCTGCATCTCTTAGGGTGGATAATCTGTGTGCAATAATCAAAACAGTTCTACCCTTACATATTTCTTTTAGATTTTTTTGAATGATACTCTCTGACTCATAGTCTAATGCCGATGTAGCTTCATCAAATATCAATATTTTTGGATCACATAACAATGCCCTTGCAATGGCAATCCTTTGTTTTTGCCCTCCGGATAGACCTGTCCCTTTTTCACCTACTACAGTATCATATCCATTAGGTAATTCCAGAATAAAATCATGTGCTCCAGCAATCTTTGCTACTCCCACTATTTGGTCCATACTAGCCGCTGGATTATGAAGTGCTATATTTTCCCTTATTGTTGCATTAAACAGAAAATTTTCCTGCAATACAACACCAATCTGTCTTCTCAGCCATACAGGGTCTGCTGTAGAGATATCCACCCCATCTATCCTGATACACCCTCTCTCCGGTATATATAAACGTTGTACCAGCTTGGATATTGTACTTTTTCCCGAACCACTTCTTCCAACAATGCCTACAATTGTATTTGCTGGAATTTTAAAACTCATATCTCTGATAATTTCCGGTCCATCTACCTCATAACGAAAACTTACTTTATCGAACTGAATATAACCCTTAATTTTGGGCATTCTCATATTACTACTTGATTTATCCTGTTCCTCTCTGCTGTTGAAAATATCACCTATTCTTTTTACCGAAATATTTGCCTGCTGAAATTCATTCCACAATTGTACCAAACGCATAATTGGCTCACTTACTCTTCCTGAAATCATCCGGAAAGCCACCAATTCACCAACAGTCATGTTACCATCCATCACCAGTCTTGCACCATACCATAAAATAGCAATATCACATCCTCTTTGAATAAATCTGGCAATTGCAGAAGCATTTCCCGATAACATTGTGGTGCGAAATCCTGCCACCACATAATTTGCCAGCAACTTACCCCACTTGTCTTTTACCGTAGGTTCTATGGCAAACGATTTAATTGTCTGAACTCCTGTCACAGTTTCCACCAAATAGGATTGCAACTCTGCACTAGAATTTAATTGTTCATCTATAT
Source organism: uncultured Lachnospiraceae bacterium (assembly GCA_902767135.1). GTDB lineage: Bacteria > Bacillota > Clostridia > Lachnospirales > Lachnospiraceae > RUG11237. The sequence continues at coordinate 18,078 of CACXGE010000009.1, forward strand.
GACTACGCAATAGCGGTGTTACTGCCGCAGTAATAACAATTAATAATGGTAAAGAACCTAATGTCACCATGGTAAGTTTTATGCTGTAAAAGGCAAGAAGAACAATATAGATAACAAGAAACATACAGTCCAAAATCGTGGTCAATGGCACACCTGTAAGAAATCGCCTGATATTTTCCAGTTCCCTCACTCTTGCCACCGTATCACCTGTTCTTCTCTTTTCAAAATACCTTAGTGGAAGCCGGAACAAGTGCTCAAACAATCGACTGCTAAGTATCACATCTATTTTACTAGTTGTATGTGTCAACAAATAATTCCGGGCCAAGGAAAGTACAGTTTCAAATATCAGCATAACCACAAGAGCAATAATCAACACATCTAACGTTGAGCGGCTATTGTGTACCAAAACTTTGTCTATCACAGACTGTGTTACTAAAGGCGAACATATAGATAAAATCTGTATACATAAAGAAGCTAATATTATCTCCATTAAAGCTTGTTTGTACTTTAATATCGTGGGAATAAACCAACGAAAGCCAAAATTTCTTTCTGAATTCTTAAAATCTCTTGGAATAAAAAGCAACACCTTTCCATTCCATTTATTGTTCAATATTGCAAGTTCCACTGCCTTTGGAGAAGTGTCAAAGGGATAAAGCACTAGTGCTTTATCCCCCTCTACTTTTGCGATAATAAAGAATGTTCCATCGCTCTGTTGTAATATCGCTGGCAACGCAATCTTTGATAGCCCATATATATCAGTCTTGACACATTTGTTTTTTAATCCTATTTTCTTTGAAATTCTACAAATATCATCTATATTAGCTTTCTCTTTTCCTGCCATAAATTCATGCTGTATGTTCTCTATATCCGCGTGAATACCATAAAACGTAGCAATTGTAATGAGAGACTGTAATCCGGTATCATAATTTTGATTTTGTTCCATTGTTTTACCTTTCCTGTTTTATCCATATTTGAGACGTTATCTGTTCAATTTCATTGTTGTTTTGATACAAACCTTCTGTCCAACTCATGCCACTTGTGCTTTCAAAGCTTGCCATAGACTGTATTAACAAATCCACCTGCTTACTTGATAGTGAATAACCATCTGCCGACTGTATATTTTCCACCTTGTATCTATCATTATTATACCAGTTTTTTACAGTAATTGTATCTTCTTCACCAGCTAAGGATATCTGTAAATCCACTCCCAGCCTCTGCATCATGATATTTTTTGCATCCACATTGATTTTTATAGTATCCTCTTCATCTAAATTTCCATAATCAGATAGGATGTCATTTCCATCTCCTGGCTCAAAAATATAGGTGTCACTTCCGTAATCTCCATATAGGTAGTCATTTCCTTCTCCTCCTACCAGGATGTCATCTCCATTTCCTCCTCGCAATGTATCATTTCCAGTTTCTCCATACAGGGTATCATCTCCATCACATCCATTTACACTATCATTTCCGGCTCCCGCATAAAAGCTTTCATTCTGGCTGTATCCTGAACTGTTTCCGTATCCACACATGATGTCATCCTTGTCCG
>CACXGE010000010.1 GCA_902767135.1 uncultured Lachnospiraceae bacterium
AGAACCCGGGAAAAGTGAGGAAAAAAGGGGAAGCTGGCTGTTCCCTCGAACCGGGTTGGGAGAACCCGGAGGAAAGGCGAAAAAAGGTGAAAAAAGTTGTTCCCTCGAACCGGGTTGGGAGAATCCGGGAAAAGTGAGGAAAAAAGGTGAAGTTGGCTGTTCCCGCGAACCGGGTTGGGAGAATTCCCCTCGAACCGGGTTGGGAGAACCCAGAGGAAAGGCGAAAAAAGGGGAAAAAAAGTTGTTCCCGCGAACCGGGTTGGGAGACCCCGGGAAAAGTGAGGAAAAAAGGGAAAGCTGGCTGTTCCCTCGAACCGGGTTGGGAGAATCCGGAGGAAAGGCGAAAAAAGGGGAAAAAAAGTTGTTCCCTCGAACCGGGTTGGGAGAACCCGGGAAAAGTGAGGAAAAAAGGTGAAGCTGGCTGTTCCCTCGAACCGGGTTGGGAGAACCCGGAGGAAAGTCGAAAAAAGGTGAAGCTGGTTGTTCCCGCGAACCGGGTTGGAGGAAAGTCCGGGTTGGAGGAAAGTCGAAAAAAGGTGAAGCTGGCTGTTCCCACGAACCGGGTTGGAGGAAAGGCGAAAAAAGGGGGAAAAGTTGTTCCCGCGAACCCGGTTCGGAGCACCGGTTCGGAGCACGCTCCCCTGGCCCCGTCCAAAAAATTACAATCTCATGAATAAAGTTAACAAGATATTAAATAATGTTTACGAATATTACATGGTTCTTGAACTTTGTGCAAAATTCATGTAAAAAGTACTGGCTTTTTGTGAAAAAGCCATAATCTCTTGACAAAAAACTATTGCTTTCTATTAGAAAGCGTGGTAGAATACAGAATGTACTGAGGAGAGTACAGGGGATGCGCCCCATCCAGTAAGGGAAAACTGAGGAAGGACAGAAGGAGGATAAGAGAAGTAGGGAGAAAAGACAAAAGTATTGGAAAAAGGGTGACAGGGGACTACAGTAGTTCTAGAGTCACAGAGTAACTAGTAAACAGATTACTTATGTGAATCACATTCAGGAAGGCTGCATGGGGCAGACAGCCGTAGATACATTTACAGAAATTCGAGGATAGAAGAAGAGGGACAATTGGGGTCCGAGGGAAATGTTTAGAACGCAGCCGAGAAGGGTATGGATGCTGAGGAGCATGAGGAGAAGGAAAGGGGAAAACCTATGAAATTTAAAATAACAAAAGGAATGCATGCAAAGAGAATTCTTTGCTTGGGATTAGCAGCGGCAATGGCGTTAACATCTGTACAGATTTCGCCGATTACAGTAAGTGCGGCAACCAAAACCTGGTATACAGCTGGTTCACAGACAGACAAGAAAGATATGCCGGTAAATACAACCGCGCAGTATAGTGCCAGTGAAGCATTATATTCAGCTTCGGATTTTGGAACAAACAATGTGATTGAATCCATTGCATTATATGCTAAGAATGAAGAAAAAAAAGCACATAATGTAAAATTAAAGGTATACATGAAGTATGTTGAGAGCGAAAAAGCATTTGATGACGATGAAGCCACGACATCAGCAGGTGTGTCATTTGTCGCAACTGACAAGGTATTTGATGGCAATGTATCTATCCCGGTAGGTAATAAGGAAAAAATAGAAATTACCTTAGATAAGAAGTTCCGAAATTACACAGGTGGCAAGAAACTTCTTGTCGGTGTGGAAGCTACTTCAGAGGAAACATCAGACAACGTATCCTTCTATACAGTAACGGCTACAGATGGTGGTTTGACATGGAAGGGAACAGGAGCCTTTGATTTGACAGGAGACTTAACAGGGGGTAACGAAGGTACTGAGGTTGATAGCGTTCCATACATTGAGTTTAACACACATACTCATGAATTAACCCCTGTGCTTGTAAAAGCTACTCAATATTTAACAGATGGAGTAGTCGGAAACGACGCAGCGGCAAATAGTACAATCGTTGGAGATTCATGGGAAGCACATGAAGCTTGTAGTGAGTGTGGAGAACTATTCCTTGAAACAGATTATACAAAACCATACGATTTAGATCAGTTGAAGTTCAAATCATATGCAGCTGCATCAAAAGCAATCGCAGATGCAAACGGTGTAGGTACAAAGAGTACTGGTGTTACAACTACCATCACATCACTTGCATATGACAAAAATAAAAATCTAGAAGGAAATAAGAAGGCAGTAGATGAACTGACTACTCAGTTAATCAATGTGGAAAAAGCTGCAGCAGCTGAATTTTTGATTACTGATGACGATGATAGTACTGATGATGAAGTCAATGGTCTTGCTTACGTATGGAGTTCAAGACTTACAAGTGACAACTTGGAAGCTGTAAAGACTGCAATTAAGGCTGCCAGTGCAGCATTCTACAAGCTGACACCGGAACAGCAGATTTTGGTGAAGCCAGCGAGTATCAAGAATTTAAATGATGCTATAGCTATGGTTAATGCATTTGAAAAGCTTAATGAAAAAGGCACAGAAGCAAACGTAGCAAGCTTTGGTACACTTACATACTCAGATGCTGCTGTGAGAACAAAGATTCAGGCTGCAAAGACTGCAAAGGCTGAGTTGGAGGCTGTAAAGGCAGAAGCAACTGCCCCTTACAATGCGTATACATACGCGAATGATGAAGAGTTGACAAAGGCAATTAAGATGTGTGATACCTACACAGCAATTGAGACCTTGGCAAGCGGGGAAATCACCTTAGAGTCAGAATCACAGATTAACACGGTTGCAAATGATTTGAAGACTATAAAAGGTTACGATGCATTAAGTCAGATTACAAATGTTAGTAAGTTCACTGATAGTGCAGATGTTTCAAGTGATGAGGTTAATAAGACGGCAGATAGCACCTATACCACACCTCAGACAATTCAGGAAAAGCTTCATTATGTAAAGAAGTCTCTGAATAATGACGGTATCATTGCAGCACTGTCTGCTATTGCCTTGATTGATAGCGAAATAGACGGGAGCAAGTTATCCAATACAAATGCTGGGGATGCAGTAACTGTGATTGTTGACGAAGACAGCTTAAAAGTCACAAATATCGATATCGATAATACCAATGTTATCAAGACAGCTTATGGAGCATATGATTCGTTACTTGGAGCTAAGGATTCGTTTAGAACAACTTACAAGGCTTCTTATGACAAACTGATGGCTGCTTACAATGCATTGGATGTGGCTGTGAAGATTCACGCTATTGATACTGATAATCTTGGAAATGCTGATAAGTTCAAGGCAGTAGGCGAAGCAGACAAAGCATACAAGGCATTATCTGCAGAGGTTGCAGCAAAATACATCGATGCAGAGGGTACAGGAGCATCCAGCAAGAAGAAATTAGATAAAGCAGTGAAAGCAAAAGAAGTTTGGGATAAGATTACTGCCATTGGGGAAGTAACAGCACATGATAGTGCAACAGATGAGAGAATCAAAGCCGCAGAGAATGCATATAAGACTTTGATAGATGCTGAGAAAGCTGCAGATGGTTCTACAGCATGGAAAATGGTAAGCACTAGCGCAGCTGCAATTGGTAGTGCTAAAAACGACACAATTGTTAATGCAAGAAATAAATATACTGCTTTAGGTGTTGTGGATATTATCGATGCCATTGGAACCGTAACTCTTGATGATGATTCATGGAATAGAATCAAGAGAGCGTCAGAAGCATTAGGTGCTTTGGATACCGATGTGGCAATGCTGGTACCAAATGCAAACAAGATCACAGAGGCACTGGGTACTTACAATCAGCTAAAAGCAGATGATACAGTAGCAAAAGCCTTTATGAGATATGTGGATGGAATCACACAGGACGAAGAAGGAAATACCATCGTAGTTACATCTACAGGTAGCCTTGATAAGATTGCCAATGCAGTAGAAGCATTTGATGGAACTGCATCTGTAGAGTCAACAGACGGTGATGCATCACAAGTTAGTGATAGTCTTTCTGATAATCAGAGGTTAAGTGAAGGAGAACTCAGCTTTGTGGATGAGTCCTATGCAACAAAGATTGCTGACTTAAAGGCAGCAGTGAAGGTGGCAAAGGAAATTGAGAATAATGTTAAGACAGCTAACTTAGCAAATGCAGGCGTTATAGCTAAGAAGACAAATGTTGCAACAGCTAAGGAACACTACAATGCTTTGACAGATGCTCAGAAAGCTCTATTAGGAACTGACCCATTTGCAACCACAGATACAGCAATTGCATTTATTGAAGCTGTAAATGTAAATAATGGTGGTGAGTTAGCTACAAAGGAAGACTTGAAAGTAGCGGAACAGGCTTACGAAGCATACAAGGAAGCCGCAAAGAATGCAGTTGCTGAGTATAAGACAACTATCGCAGCATCAGAAACTAATATATTAGCTAATACACAGAATACTATTTATGTAGCTGAAGCCATCAAACTTATCAAAGCTATCGGTCCTGTAGAGTATACAGAAGAATCTTATAATAAGATTAAGGCAGCACAGGATGCATACAATGAAGTACCAGCAGACAAGTTAGAAGATGTTACTAATGCAACTGTATTAGAGCAGGCAATTCGTGCTTATGAAAAGTTACAGGCAGCAGAAGATGAAAAGCTCGCCGCAGAAATGGATACAAAGATTGCAGCTCTTCCAGAGGCAACTCTTGAAAACGAAGAAGCAATCAACGCAGTTTACGCTGAGTTCGATGCAATGACCGTAGCTCGGAAAGATTTGGTAAAGAATAAAAGCGTATTAGAAGAAAAGGTTGCAGAGGTTGCAGCATTAAAGACAGCGAAGGCTGACAAAGAAGCAGCAGATGCAGCAGCTAAGGTAATCGATGCTATCGGTACCGTAGATGGTACAAAAGAAACAGATGCTAGAATCAATGCAGCATTGACAGCTTACTATGAATTGACAGATGCTCAGCAGAAGTTAATCGCTAGTGAGAAGACTGTTTTAGATAAGGCAGTACAGGATCAGGCAAACAAGAAGGCTGAAATCATTGCAGAACAGGCAAAGAAGGAAGAAGCTGAAAAGGCAGAAGTAGCACAGCAGGAAGAAGATGCTAAGAAAGTAACAGCAGCGAAGGAAGCAATCGCAGCCATTGGAACAGTAACCAAGGCAGATGAAGCTACAAAGGCTAAGATTACAAAGGCACAGGTAGCATTCTACGGATTAAGCGAAGCACTTCAGGCTACCTTAAAGGATGAAAAGGCAGTATTAGATGCAGCAAATGAAAAGTATCTTGAAATTTACATCGCTGATCAGGTAAAAGAGGAAATCTCTGCCAGCCAGCCAAAGGCTACAGCAACACCAGAGCCAACAGCAACAGCAACACCAGAGCCAACAGCAACAACAGCTCCGACAGCAACAGCAACACCAGAGCCAACAGCAACAACAGCTCCGACAGCAACAGCAACACCAGAGCCAACAGCAACAACAGCTCCAACAGCAACCGTAGCACCTACTAAGGCTCCAACCGTAGCACCTACTAAGGCACCAACCAAGGCACCAACTAAGGCACCTACTCAGAAGCCAACAGCTACACCAAAGCCAGCAGTAAAGGCTCCATCTCAGGTTAAGAGTGTGAAAGTTGTAAACAAGAAGGCAAAGAAGGCTGTAGTATCATGGAAGCAGATTCCAAAGGTTGCTGGATACCAGGTACAGATTTCTACAAGCAAGAAGTTTACAAAGAAGACTACGAATACTTACGATATCAATAAGTACACAACAGTCAAGAAGACAATTACGAAGTTGTCTAAGGACAAGAAATACTACGTAAGAGTACGTGCATACAACAAGTCTGGAAAGACTACAAAGTACGGAAAATACAGCTCAATCAAGTCTGTTACAATCAAGAAATAATTGATTCAAACAGCAGCAAAAAGGGTTACAATAAAAGTAACAATATATCGCCAATATATACTTCAACTCTTATCCTCGATGTATATATTAAAAAGGCAGCCGTCACGAATGTGGCGGCTGTTTTTTTGCTCCCCCCAGTAAGGGATGCGACCCCGTTATCTCCATTGTGCAAACCCTTGAATTGCACTACAAAATTTTGTGAAAAATTCCCTATAAAGAAAAATCCCAGTGCTAAATCCTACAAAAATAAAAAACTTTAGTTAAAAGAATGGAATTCCGCCACTTAAAATGATATGATAACCCCACAGGATTCAACACCTGTCCAGGATGCAAAAGCATCCGTCCGGCGTTCGCCAAAATTACGCGTAAAAAATATAATCGTAACTATTCAGAACCACTGAACAGTTACGTAAATCGGGCAATGCTTACGCATGCAAAATTGCCCGATTTTGGTAAAATCTACATTTTCTTACGGTGTCAGCAGTAAATGCTGACACCTGTACTGAATAGTTACATATCATCTAGGATTTTCAAAATTACAATAATAAAAGAGAGGACAAAACTTATGGAGAATACAAAATTGCAGCAAACGAATGAAATGTACAGTGGGAAAATAACATATACCATGAAAAACGACTTTATGTTTAAAGTAGTGTTTCAGGAGAATAGAAAAGCATTGAAGGGATTACTTTGTGCTCTACTGGGCTTAGATAGAAATGGCATAGAATCCATTGCAATTGTAAACCCTATAGAATATGGGGATAGGGTGGATGACAAGACCATGGTGCTTGACATTAAATTAATTCTTAATAGTGAACAGATAATAAATATCGAGATGCAGGTGGAAAATCTAGGAAACTGGGAGGAGCGTTCCCTGACATATTTGTGTCGTACTTTTGACCAGCTTATATCGGGGGAAAATTATAAAGATGTGAAGAGAACAGTGCATATTGGTATTTTGGATTTTACTCCCAGCGGTTTTCCAGAGGAATTTTACAGTGAATATAAGGTTTACTGTAAAAAAACGAACCATGTATATAGTGACAAAATTGGAATGTATATGTTACAATTAAACCAAATAGGAAATCCAAAGGACGAAAAAGAGTTGCCGGAATTGTACCATTGGGCACGGCTTTTTCAGGCAACTACATGGGAGGAGATTAAAATGTTGGCAGATAAAAATGAAGATATGAAAGAGTGTATAGTCACAATGAAAAAATTGACAGCAGACGAAAAGATGAGACAACAGCTGGAAGCCAGGGAAAAGCTTCAAAGAGATATGGTATCAGCCAAAGAAATGGGTTTCCAAATAGGGTTAGAGCAAGGAATAGAGCAAGGAATAGAGCAAGGAATAGGGCAAGGAATAGAGCGAGGAATAGAGCAGTTGGTCATGAATTCATATAGAAAAGGGAAGACCCCGGAAACTATCGCAGAATTTATGGTTCTACCCTTAGAGAAGGTGAACAAGATAATTACAGATTCCCAGAAAGCAGAATAACCTAACAGAAACTAGACAAAAAGAATACTTGTAAAACTCCTTTGTTTGTGTTATTCTGAACACAAACAAAAAAGTTCTAAAGTAGAAAAGATAAGGAGTAAGAAACATGAGCAAAAAACCTACTGTTTTAATGATTCTTGATGGATATGGATTAAATGAAAAATCTGAGGCAAACGCTGTTGCCCTGGGAAAAACTCCAGTGATGGATTCCTTAATGAAAGAATATCCATTTGTAAAAGGGTATGCAAGTGGTATGTCTGTTGGACTTCCAGATGGCCAGATGGGAAATTCGGAGGTTGGACACTTAAATATGGGTGCCGGACGAGTTGTTTATCAGGAATTAACAAGAATCACAAAAGAAATTCAGGATGGTGATTTCTTTCAGAATGAGGCATTGTTAAAAGCAGTAAAAAATGTAAAAGATAATGATTCTGCCCTGCATTTATTTGGATTATTATCTGATGGTGGAGTTCACAGTCATAATTCTCACTTATATGGTTTGTTGGAATTAGCAAAAAGAGAAGGATTACAGAAAGTATACGTACATTGTTTCTTGGATGGACGTGATACACCTCCTGCATCAGGTAAAGATTTTGTGGCAGAGTTAGCAGATAAAATGAAAGAACTTGGAGTGGGCGAAATTGCATCTGTAATGGGACGTTACTATGCCATGGACAGAGATAACCGTTGGGACAGAGTGGAACTTGCTTACAATGCCATGGTAAAGGGAAGTGGAGAGAAGGCAGAAGATGCCGTAAAGGCGGTAGCAGCTTCCTATGCAGCTGACAAGACAGATGAATTTGTACTGCCAACTGTGATTGTGAAAAATGGTGCACCAGTAGCCACGGTTGCAGATAAAGATTCCGTGATTTTCTACAATTTTAGACCGGACAGAGCCAGAGAAATTACCAGAGCTTTCTGTGCAGATGATTTTGATGGATTTGCAAGAGAAAAGAGAATCGATACTACTTTCGTATGTTTCTCAGAATATGATGTGACCATTCCAAACAAGGAAGTTGCATTCCATAAGGTATCTATCACAAATACCTTTGGTGAATTCTTAGCTGCAAACAATAAGACACAGGCAAGAATTGCCGAAACAGAAAAATATGCTCATGTTACTTTCTTCTTTAATGGTGGTGTAGAAGAACCAAACAAGGGAGAGGATAGAATTTTGGTAAAATCTCCAAAGGTAGCTACCTATGACTTAAAGCCGGAAATGAGCGCTTATGAGGTGTGTGACAAATTAGTAGATGCCATCAAATCGGACAAGTATGATGTGATCGTGATTAATTTTGCAAATCCAGACATGGTAGGTCATACTGGTGTTCAGGCTGCAGCAATCAAGGCTGTGGAAGCAGTAGACGAATGTGTTGGAAAAGCGGTAGAGGCAGTAAAAGAAGTGGGTGGAACGATGTTTATCTGCGCTGACCATGGTAATGCAGAACAGCTCATTGATTATGAAACAGGAGAGCCATTTACAGCACATACAACCAATCCTGTGCCATTTATTCTTGTGAATTATGATGAAGCATATACCTTACGTGAAGGTGGATGCTTAGCGGATATTGCTCCTACTTTAATTGAAATCATGGGAATGACACAGCCAGCAGAAATGACAGGTAAGTCCTTGTTAATTAAAAAATAGTAGATATTGAACAGTATGAAAAAGCCTTTTCTGCTCACATAGTGGAGTGGGAAAGGCTTTTATTTACAATGCACAGTAAAAGGGAAGGGGAATTTATATGAACTTATATATGCCAACAAAAGTGTTCTCAGAGCATCACTGTGTATCAAATCACAGAGATGAGTTTAAAATGCTGGGAAAGAAAGCTATGATTGTTACAGGAAAACATTCCAGCAGAAATAATGGCTCTTTAGATGATGTAAAGGAAGCATTAGCAAAAAACGGGCAGGAGTATGTAATCTTTGATGACATGGAAGAGAATCCATCGGTAGAAACTGTAGTGAAAGCTACAAAAGCAGCAGTAGAGGAAGGAGTGGATTTCTTTTTTGCAATTGGTGGAGGTTCGCCTATGGATGCCTCAAAAGCAATTTCTCTTCTTTCCAGGAATCCTGAGAAACTGGATCATGCACTGGAGTTCTTATATACTTTTCAGAGGGCAGATTATTATCCTGTAGTTGCGGTGCCCACCACCTGTGGAACCGGTTCAGAGGTAACGCCTTATTCTGTTTTGACGATACACAGCAGAAGGACAAAGAAATCCATTGCACATCGAATTTTTCCGGAGATTGCCCTGATGGATGCAAGGTACTTGAAAACAGCCGGCAGGAATACTATAGTCAATACTTGTGTGGATGCGTTGGGACATTTAATAGAAGCCTTTTTATGCACAAATTCCAATGAAATAAATAAAATATATGCAAGGGAAGGATTAAGAATGTGGGGAGAGTTTAAAGAAAGTTTATTTCAGAATAGTTTTTCTGATGAATTGCTGGAAAAATATCTGCATACCTCCATGTTGGCGGGAATAGCAATAGCACATACCAGTACCAGTATTCCTCACGGCTTAAGTTATCAGCTGACTTATGAAAAAAATATAGCTCATGGAAGGGCGGTGGGATATTTTTTGCCAGGATTCCTCCGCATTTATGAAGACGGGAAGAGGGTAGAGGAAGTGTTAAACTGCCTTGGATTTTCTGCAAAGGAAGAGTTTCAGGAGTATATAGAGAAGTTAATCGGAAAACCGGAAGTGACACGGGCAGAATGGATGAAAAACGTAGATACCATGATGAATCAGCCTGAGAAATTAAAAAACCATCCTTTTCCAATGACCAGAGATACATTGTGCAAAATGTTAACGGTTTAGGCAGGTCTGCGCATTTACTGCGCTGACCGTGCAAAAATGTGCATTTAACAAAAATCGGGCAATTTTGCATGCGTCAGCATTGCCCGATTTCATAACAGTTTAGCCTATGGCTGAACTGTTGTGCAAAATGTTATAAAAATTACGTATAAATTGCTTTTTTTAGAAAAAAGTGTTAATATAACTATATGTATGTATTAGAAAGGCACCAGATATCGGAGGGGATAAAATGTGATAGTAGGATATATCATACTTATGGGGATTGTGCTGTTTTCACTGCTTGTCTGTGCAGCTTTTGCAGGAAAACAGGGCAATGAATTAGGAAAATCTATCAAAAAGTTAATAGTGGTTGGAATGATATGTGTGGCTAGTAATATGGCGTATATTCTAACAAAAGATGAAGTTCTTGCCACCATATTTTTTGGGGTTTTTTCCGTGTTAGTGGACTGGATGTTAGTATACTTATATCATTATACATATCTGTATACGGAAAATGAAAACCCCAATATAATAAGGATGATATTAATTCGTGGCATGGTTATACTGGATACCATTTCCTTCATACTAAATAATTTTTTTCATCATCTCTTTACCTTTAAGGGAAAGATAACAAAAGAGGAATTTCAAATATATATGGTAGATACGGAATCGTTTTTTATGTATCTTCATTACGGAATTTGTTATATTATCGTTGTGCAGGTAGTATACTTATTGGTAAAAAAAATACTGACCACATCCAGATTTTATCGAAAAAAATATTACAATATTTTGATTTACTTCGGAGTTGTAATGTTGAATGATGGCATTTGTACGGCATTTCATTTCTCTTTAAACTATTCCATTTTATTTTATGGAGCTCTTGCTGTTGCAGTGTGCTATTACTCCTTGTATTATGAGCCAAAAGAATTGAAATTAAATATGCTTTCTCTGGTAGCAGAAAAATCTACAAGTGGAGTGCTTTGTTTTTCTAGCGATGGGAAGTGCATCTACACCAATGACAAGGCGTGGGAACTTGTGGGTGTGGAGAAAGATATAGGTCTTTTGGAAAGAACTTACAAACAACAAGAGTGGGTGGAGCAAAGAAAAAATAAGGATAGTTTTACCCATGATATGGTGAAAAAGGTAGACGGGGAACTTAGACATTTAGAAATTATGTGCCAGAATATGTATGATGAAAAACAGGTCTATGTAGGATGCTATTTCAATATTGTGGATAACACACAGAGAGTGTTAGGTTATGAAAAACAAATTGAAGAAGCCAGGCAGGCAAGCAAGACAAAATCTGATTTTCTATCAAAAATATCCCATGAAATCCGGACACCTGTGAATTCCATTTATGGAATGAATGAGATGATCCTCAGGGAGGCAGGGCAGCCTGAGATTTTAGAGTATGCAGATAAAATTAAAGGTTCAACGGAAATACTGTTGAATATTATCAATGATGTATTGGACTTTTCTAAGATAGAGTCGGGAAAGATGACCATTGTTCCAGTGGAATATAATATGCGCGAATTTTTGGAAAATACCATCGGAACGGTTGCTCAAAGAGCAAAAAATAAAGGATTAGAACTAAACACAGAATTTGATACCAATCTTCCTACTCTGTTAGAGGGAGACAATGTGCGGATTCAACAGGTTGTTGTGAATTTGCTTACCAATGCCATCAAATATACGTCTCAGGGAAGTGTGACGATTCGTTTGAGATGTGAAAGGTATGGAGAGATTGCCTACCTTACCTGGGAAGTAGAAGATACCGGAATTGGAATCAGACAAGAGGATATCCCAAAGCTGTTTACCGCATTTGAACGATTAGAGGAAATGAAAAACCATAGTATACAGGGAACTGGGTTAGGGTTGAATATCACGCGGATGTTATTAAACCTTATGGATAGCAATTTACATGTAAAAAGTGAATATGGAAAGGGCTCTGTGTTCTCTTTTCGTATTTTGCAAAGAATTGTGGATGATACTCCGATGAACTTCTACGAAAAAGTGGAAAAGAAGAGAGAGGAATACAAGGAATTATTCCAGGCACCGGATATGAAAGTTATGGTGGTGGATGACAATGATGTGAATCGTATGGTGTTCTGTCAGTTGTTAAAGCGTACCAAGATTCAAATTGAAGCTGTAGATAGTGGAGAAAAATGTTTAGAATCCATACAAAAGGAACATTATGACCTGATTTTTATGGATTATATGATGCCGGGGATGGATGGTGTGGAGACTTTGCACTTAATGCAGAATACAGAACATCAATGTAAAAATACTCCGGTGATTATGCTGACAGCAAATGCTTTGGTAGGAAACAAGGACATTTACCTTAAGGAAGGTTTTGACGGATTTCTTGCAAAACCAATCAGACCAGAGGAATTAGAGTCCATGATTTTTGACTATATCTTGCAACAGGGAATTCCATATATAGGGAATCCTTGCACCAGGGCTGATAGCCTTGGCAATCATAAAATATGTAAATAAGGAGGAGTTAAAGTTAGTATGAAAGGAAAATTTTTAAGACAACTCTTAGGTTTTAGTTTATCAGCAATTTCGGCATTTATGATGGTAGTTATGGCTTCTGGGGAAAGTATGGCTGCAAGCACATCAGAGACATCACAGGAACAGACACAGTCTGTGGATTATAATTTATCCCTGCCCACAGAGAGAGATACCGACCAGGATGGCACTATGGAAATGACTTGGGACTGTGTCTATTATGGAAGCTATCCACAAAGCGAGATTACCAACAATAGGATATTGAATGCCATTAGGAAAGTAAAGGAAACGGATTGGGTGAAGTTTGACATTCCAGACAAACCGGATAGTACCTTAAGTTACTATACAGGAGGAACGGGACAAAAATATCTTCGTATGAAGAAATCAGATGCATTGTATGTGTCAAATGATACCAACCGATTCTATGATTGGGGAGATGATGAAGAATACCATTATTTTTTGTATGAGCCTATAAAATGGCGAGTGTTAGATATCGGTGAGGATGGGAAAAATGCTACCTTGATTGCAGATAAGGGGATTGATACGGTGCAATTTCATCCTACCATTCAATTATCTATTGTTCAAGGACACCGAAAAGAAGCAAACCTTTGGAAGCACAGTACTGTACGCAGTTATCTAAATGGATATGGTGTCAATGATGTGTTAAGGACAAATGCGTTAGGATATGATTATTCCGGAAATTATAGCTTTAAAGCAATGGCATTTTCCAAGGAAGAGCAGGAGGCATTGATCAATACCAGAATTTATAACAACGAAAGTTATTTTCATGTATATGATGGCTCCAGAACTTATGATGATATCTATCTATTGTCTTATGCTGAAGCAGTAAGCAATGGAATCTATGAAGGTTATGGACTTATCAAGGACAGCTATCGTTACACACAACCTACCACTTATGCCAGGGCAATGGGAGCATATACCAATGCAGGATATAGCTACTCCTGGTTAAGATCGTCAGGAAGCTATGAATATCGGGTCAGTTCCTGGTGTTACAGCGGGCATATCCACAGAGGTGGACATAAGGTAGTGTATCAGGACTTTACTGTTCGCCCGGTGCTTCATTTAGATTTGACAAAGGATAACCTGTGGACTTATGCAGGGGAAGTTGACTCTGAGGGAAGATATTCTTATTATAAGGGTATTTTTGATTTTGATGGCGTGAAGACAGAAGTCTTTGCAGATGTATGTGACTATTTGACAGTGCCGAAGGGATATGAAGAAACAGGATATCTGTATCAGTACAGTGTAGATGGAGAAGATGTGACAGAAAAAATTAAGAAGGGTACTTACCAGATTACAAAAAATGTGGAAGTAAAAGTAAGCAGAGTGGAAGGAATTTTAGAGGAATCTCAAAGTGGGGATTCTTCAGAAGGATTCATGCAGATACTCAGCATTACCCCAATGCCTGTTTCTCCGGAAACTCCAGTAAAGTAGTTTGAGGATAGAGGAAGCTTTCCCTCAGATGGAAATAGAAAGTGAGGAGAATGTTATGTCACAGACAATACAAGTTGGTTAATTTTTCAATTACACCAATTGACTTTGATGAATTGTTTGACTTATCAGTGTTGGAAATGTAGAAAAGGGGGACAGCGAACGAAAAGTTTGCTGTCCCCTCCGTCTTGAGTGAACTAGAGAACACAGTATCATGGCTTACTGACTCACCGTACACAGGTACCTGCGTACGGTAACACGAACTTGTCATAATATGTAACAAAGTTGTAATATTTATTGAAAAATAATGAAATGATTAGTAATATAGTACCAAGGTGAACAGGAAAGAATCTACAAGCCGAAAGGAGACGGAAATGAGAAATAAAGGGATGAAGAATATTACATCAGTTTTATTGGCAGCAGCAATGGCGGTGTCAGGTTTGTTTTCAGCAGGAAATGTGGTAAACCTACATGCTGAGGAAGTAAATCCCTATGGATTACATACTCCCATAGAACGAGATACGGATGGAGACGGAACAAAGGAAATGACCTGGGATTGTATTACCTTTGGAGTTTATCCACAGAATGAGATAACCGCAGATACCAAGCTTGGCAAAAGTAAGTTGAATGCCCTGAAGAAATTATCAGAATCTCAGTGGATTCCCCTTGACAATCCAGCAAAATCGGATGAAACCATTAGTTACTATGTAGGCGGAACAGGGAAAAAATATCTTCGTATGACCAAGAAGGATGCAACGTATTCTTTAGATAACAGCGATAATTTTTATCATTGGGATGAGGAAGAAGCTTATCATTATTACGAATATGAGCCGATGAAATGGAGAGTTTTATCTATAGATACCAAGAAAAATACAGCAGTTATCGTAGCGGACAAGGGAATGGATACCCAGTGTTTTCATCCCACAAAGAATGTTACCTATGTAAATGGTCAGCCCAAGGACTCCAATCGTTGGAAATACAGCACCATAAGAAGTTTCCTCAATGGATATGATTCCTCTGTGAATACATATAAATATGATTTTTCCACAGGTTACAACTTTAAAGATATGGCATTTTCTAACACAGACAAAGAAGCTATCGTGACAACAACAGTGAAAAATAACGAAAGTTATCATCATTATTTTGATGGAACAGATACTCAGGATGACGTTTATCTTTTATCCTATCAGCAGATGTCGTCCCTAGGTTCTTACAGTGGATATGGATTCACAAAAGATAGATACCGTTTGACACAGGCTACAACCTTTGCAAAGGCAATGGGTGCATATTTTGCCTATGGATACAGCTATAGCTGGCTTAGATCCTCAGGGGATGGAACCTACAGGGCAAATGTTTCCTGCTACAGCGGTGATGTGCATGCAGGTGGAAACAATGTGAATTATTTAGACTATACGGTGCGTCCGGCATTAACCATTGATTTATCCAAGGTAGATAGTTACCAGCCAGCAGGAGAAGTGGATAACGAGGGAAGATGTGCTTATTACAAGGCAACTTTTGACTTAGATGGAGTAAAAACAGAAAAGTATGGGGATGTGGTAGATATTATTACCATTCCTGAGAATTATGAAGAAAATGGATATGAGTATACCTATACGGTAAATGGTGAAGATATCACCAGGGCTTTGAAAGAAGGAAGCTATGTATTAACAGGGAATACAACCATCAAAGTAACCAAGTCGGATGTGTTTACAAGAAATGTGGTAACAGTATATTACAGTACAGGATGGACAAATCCATATATTCACTTTAAGACAAGCAATACTTCCTGGACAGAAGCTCCTGGAGTAAAGATGGTGCCATCTGATTTAGCAGGATACAGCTTCAAATACACCATTGAATTATGGGATGCTACAGGTGCTACCGTTTGCTTCAATAACGGAAGTGGAAGCTGGGATTCCAAGAACGGTGCCAACTACACATTTAACAGAGCAGGTACTTATGCAGTGAAAAATGGTGGAATTATTACTTTGGCAACACCAACCGCAACGGTAACACCAACCGCAACAGTAGCACCTACGGCAACACCAACCGCAACCATGGCACCTACGGTGACAACAGCCCCTACGGTAACTCCAACGGCAACTGCAGCACCAACGGTGGCTCCAACCGTAACCCCAGTCCCAACCGTAGAACCAACACAGGTGCCAGTGGAGAAGACCGTTACTGTCTACTATTACAGTGGATGGGAGCAGGCATACATTCATTACACAACGGATCAAGCAGCCTGGACAGCGGTTCCAGGTGTGGCAATGGAAAAGAACACAGATGGAAATGGTTATGAATGGAAGTACGTAATTCCAGTGGGGGATGGAGAAAAAGCAACTGTTTGCTTTAATAATGGAAATGGAAGCTGGGATTCTAAGAACGGAGCCAATTATACTATGACAAAGGCTGGAGTATATGCGGTAAAGAACGGACAGATTATCAATTTGCAGTAACTGGCAATCGTGTGGGAACAGCGAACTGGGTTCGCTGTTCCATTCACTCGTTGAACAAAAAAATAACAGAGGGGAAATGATGAACTATGTATAGAAGTGCAGAAACTTTTTTGAGAATTGTATATGAGTCTTTGTATGCACCCTATGGTACGGGGACACGTTTTCAGGATATGGACTGGTCGTTACTGTTTCAGTATGCTGTAAAATCCAAACTCTGTGCAGTCACCTATCCAACAGTGAAACGAATCTCAGATACCACTGGTGATATTCCAAAAGACATATTAAAACTTTGGGAACAGGAGGCTCTTTTGGGTAGAAACCGTGCAGAGACTTGTCTGGAGCGGTTAAAGATTTTGGAATCCTTGGCAAAAGAGAAAGATATAGAATTTTGTGTATTTAAAGGATGTGTTTTAGCAGATTTGTTCCCTAAGGGGACGTACAGGGTTTCTAATGATACCGATCTTTTTGTGGACAAGGAGAATGGGGAAAAATTAGAAAAACTTTTAATGGAATGTGGATATCAGTATTGCCCACAGAATTCTTCCAACCAGGTAGCAGCCTATGAATTATATCAGAATGGTGTAAGAATTGACAGAATGGAAATCCACTACAGTATCTGGGAAGACTTTCAGGGACCAAAGATTCAGAAATTAAAAGAATTTGGTGTGGGGACTATGGAAAAGACACAGGAAGTAAGTGCCTGTGGAATGCAGGTAAGAACCTTTCTGCCATTGGAACATTTGATTTATCAAATGTTTCATATAATAAAGCACGTGATTTGTGAAGGCATGAATTTTGCCCCTTTTGTGGATATCACATTGTTTGTAAATGAAAATAAGGACAAAATAAACTGGGAAGAATTTTGGGAGAAGATGGATACTTTAGGATATGCTGTCTTTTGTGAAACCTTTTTTACAATGTGTCATATTTATTTGAAAATGGACGATTCTATGCTGGAGAACAGGACAAATCCAACCTTAGATCAAAGGTGGAATCTGTTGTGGCAGTTTATCCTTAAGACTACCAGAGAATTGCCCCAGGCGCAGGATACCCTATTACATATGTTGTGCAGACCATTTGTGGATGGAATGGATGCATATGAGGATCCGGAAAAGGAATTGGAAAAGAAAGAGTACGCTCAGATTCATAAATATGGAAAGAGCAAAATAGAAACCATGCATTTATTAGGACTCACCAGAATGGAAACTTCCTTGAAAAATGTAAAGCAAAGGGAAATGATATTTACCAAAGATATTCAAAAGGCAAAGGAAGAGGCGAAGTACTTTTATAGTATTTATGGAATCACTGTGGCATCTGAAATAGAAATGTTTGAACTTCTTCCAGGAGAGAGAATGGGAAAAACAAGAAAAGATGCAGATGTATATGTACATTATTGCCCGGTGGGAATGTTGGATAATCCACAGTTACAGATGATCAAGCCGGATAGGATTTGGTTTCAAGGGAATGGGAATAGTTATCTGGTGCAAAATGGAAATGAGATTGTGGTAGACAAACGGATAGAGAGCAAAACAGACAAAGAGGTAAAGGCTTATGTGATGAGTCATGGATTGTCATTTATTCTGCACATGAAGAATAAAATGGCACTACATGGAGCTACCATTGGAAAGAATGATAAGGCTTTGACCATTATAGGAAGCAGCGGCTCAGGGAAATCTACCATTTCCACATCCCTTATGAAGCAGGGGTATCAATTGATTGCAGACGATATCTCTGTGATGAAGATAACAGAAGATGATGTTCAGGTAGAAATTGCGGTGCCACAACAGAAGTATTGTAAGGATACTGCACTAAAAGAGGGATATAAACTGGAAGATTTAGAATGTATCAGTGAAGTGAGAGATAAGTACCGGGTGTTACTAAAAGAAGAGGAACTATATCAGGGAAAATCCAGTCTGGCAGGAATTTTTGAAATTTTTTTGGATAAAAATGCCACCAAAGTTTTTGTGGAGCAGCCACAGGGATTGGATTTATTAAAACTGTTGTCCTACAATATGTTCTCCCAATATCTTTTCTCAAACACCAATGGAATGTCCCCGGAAGTTTTTCAAACTGCTCTACAGATAGCCCAAAAAGTTCCAGTCTATGTGATTCACAGACCTGAGGGAATTGATACCGTGGAAGAGATTACTGACACTATATTGAAGCTGATTTGGTAAAAGTTCAGCCGAAAGGCTGGACTTTTGTTACTGTACAGACGCAAGCTTAACACTTGCTGTTAAGCTATGCGCCAAGAATGATATTGCGCGAAATTTCAGCCCCATGCATCG
>CACXGE010000011.1 GCA_902767135.1 uncultured Lachnospiraceae bacterium
GAGCATATTGCAATGTATGTAAATAATTTAGAAAAGACAAAAGATTTTTTTGTTAAATATTTTCATGCGATATCAAATGAAGGGTATCATAATAAGAAAACAGATTTTCGCTCTTATTTTTTGAGCTTTGATGGGAAAAAGTATTAATTAGATAGGAATTGGTACATGGTAACCAATTCCTATCTAATTTCTCGAAAATTTTTTCGAAAAACTACTTGAAAATAAGTAAAAAGTATGTCATACTGTATTGGCGTATTGCGGAGTATGGCGTAGCTTGGTAGCGCGCTCGGCTGGGGGCCGAGAGGTCGCAGGTTCAAATCCTGTTACTCCGATTTTATCATATCTGTTTCGTAGTTATGAACAGATATAAAATAGCGATAAGTGTAGAGCAGGAGCAGGCAAAAGTTAGTCTGATATCCTGCTTTTCTATATTTCGTGTATTATGGGGCGAATCCCAAAGGAGAAATTTATGTCAAATATTATTGAAATAACAGACTTTGAAGCACCACAACTGGATGTGTATGCCCGTCTTACGGAAGTACAGTTACTGAATCGTCATGAGCCGGAAAAGGGACTTTTTATTGCAGAAAGCCCAAAGGTAATTGAACGTGCTCTTGATGCAGGCTATGAACCGGTTTCCTGCCTGGTAGAACGCAAACACATTGAAGGACAGGCAAAAGATATGATTGCCCGTTGTGGAGAAATCCCGATTTATACTGCTGAGTTTGAGGTGCTGACAAAATTGACAGGTTTCCAGTTAACAAGAGGGATGCTGTGTGCTATGCGTCGTCCCAAATTGCCAAGTGTGGAGGAGGTGTGTGGCGGTGCAAAGCGGATTGCCATACTGGAAAACGTGATGAATCCCACGAACATAGGGGCTATTTTTCGTTCTGCCGCAGCACTGAATATTGATGGGGTGCTGCTTACGCCTCAATGCAGCAATCCACTGTACCGTAGGGCTGTAAGAGTCAGCATGGGTACGGTATTTCAGATTCCCTGGACATATATAGAGGAGAAATCTCCCCAGTGGTCCGAAAGTGGCATCCAGTATTTACATAAGTTAGGATTTAAGACAGCTGCTATGGCGTTAAGTGATAATTCTGTCAGAATAGACGATTCCAAGCTTATGGCAGAAGAAAAGCTTGCCATTGTGTTAGGAACTGAAGGGGACGGACTGGCTCCTTGTACCATTTCCAACTGTGATTACACGGTTCGAATTCCTATGTCTCATGGGGTAGATTCTCTCAATGTAGCAGCGGCCAGTGCGGTGGCTTTTTGGCAGCTTTGTTCCAGATATCAAGGTGTCTGACGCCTGGTACGGAAAACCGGGTTCGCAGAACCAATAGATGCAAGCGAAAAAACAGCCACAGAGCCCATAAATACAGGCTTTGCGGCTGTTTTTTCTTTTTACAACTGTCAAAGATGGGATTATATACTGATTGCACAAAAATATCAATCCAATGCACGAAAATACACGAAGCTGGATACGACCCCGTGTTTTCCCATTATTTAAAAGGAAACAGTAAGCTGCATTTTGAATCGTTCCTCTCCATATACCGCATGTGGAATATCTTTTGGCATAATAAGAGTTTCTCCTTCGTTTAAAAGAAACACTTCTCCATCCACAGTAAATCTTCCAGTACCTTCTAACATCGTGACCATGGCATCACCACCAGATGCATGTGTGGAAATTTCCTCACCTTTGTCAAGGGAAAAAATTGTCATACTAAGCTGCTCATTTTGTACTAGTGTTTTGCTGACCACCTGTCCTTCCTGATAATCAACCAAATCTTTCAGTTTTAAGCTTACCTTCTTTTCAATATTCTTATACATCCTAATACCTCCATTGTGTTTATAATTATAATTTGTCAGTGTCTTACAAATTATTATACTCTTATTTTAATATTTCAGCCAGATCTTGTTTTGGTGTTGTGGTGGGATGAATCTCAAAATTCTTTATCAAAAAGTCAGCTACATTAGCAGAAAGGAACGCTGGCAGTGTAGGTCCAAGATAAATGTTCTTGATTCCAAGATGGAGCAGTGTCAGCAGAATGCACACCGCTTTCTGCTCATACCATGACAATACCAAAGTCAACGGTAATTCATTCACGTCGCATTCAAATGCTTCTGCCAGCGTAATGGCTACTTTGATTGCACTATAAGCATCATTACACTGCCCCATGTCCATGATTCTGGGAAGTCCACCCACGGTTCCAAAATCCAGATTGTTGAAACGGTACTTGCCGCAAGCCAAGGTGAGGATTGCTGTGTCTGGCGGTGTCTGTTTTATGGGTACAGCGAACCGGGTTCGCCGTACCATATCTATCCGTAAAACTTATGAAATTTTATGAAAAATGCACTATAAAGAAAAACAAAAAGACAGAATTCACAAAATTCTTTAAGTTTCCCATAAAGTATTGAATTCTCATAGTCATAAGTGTTATCATAATCATGCAGGCATCAGTACCTGCAAGGATGCAAAAGGCTCCATCCGGCGTTCGCCAAAATTACGCGTAAGAAATAACAATAATGAAGAGGAGAAAATGTGTATGGGAAATATGCCAAAAGCTAATGACGCTATCAAAGATTTTTTTATGGATAATGAAAACTTTGCAGATTTATTTAACGGTTATCTGTTTCAGGGAGAACAGGTTGTGAAAGCAGCAGAACTGTCAGATGTGCCATCAGAGTATGAGTTATCCCTTGAGGAGAAAAATAAAGGTAAAAAGAAAAGAATATTACGGGTGAGTCAATATCGGGATGTGATAAAAAAATCCACTGCTGGAACAGAATATGTGATATTAGGCATTGAGAATCAGGAGAAAATTCATTATAATATGCCTGTAAGAACC
>CACXGE010000012.1 GCA_902767135.1 uncultured Lachnospiraceae bacterium
TACTGGTCTTTTGCTGTTTCCGCTAAAAAATCAAAACGCTCATAGGTTTCAATCATATACTTGTTAACTTTATCTTTGATATCCTGTACTGTTAAGCCTGTTTCTTTTAATCTCATAACGTTTTCCTCCTCAACGCATAGATTTATTTCTTAAACAAACTTAACATACCATTCCTTCTATTCCAAAGTCAAAGTACATTATTTCATCCCGTCATTCCAAATTGTTATGATATGCACTCATACAAATCTCCTCCAAATGAGAACTCACTCTTTATTCACGAGCTAATGCGCTTTCATAATATATTCAGTCTTCTGCATAAACGGTAACTGCTGCATTATATCCCTGATGCACTGCTGTTCCAATTGTTCCAGTACAACAGAAGCAATGCCAAGATGAGATAGATGCAATGCTGCCTCAAAACCGGATATCAATCTCCCCATATGCTAAACTCGCCGTTTCTCCGTCCTCATATTTTATCAGAAGCCGGCACTCATCATCCACGCCATACACAAAAGCGTTGCGAACCTGATTCCCGGAAATGACCTGAATTTGTTTTCCGACAGCAAGGCTGCGGTTACGATATTTTTCTGTATAGTCTGTCTGGTTCTGTGCCGTATAGTATCCCATAAAATGATTCAAAAAAGAAGCTACCAGACGATTCTTCATATCATCCTGCGTGTGAGCAAAAATAGCGCCTGCAATCTGTTCCAACTCCTTGGGAAATCCTTCCGGTGGCTGATAAACATTCAGACCGATACCGAGCACAGCATATTCCAGCAATCCGCTTTCAAGTCCAAAGGAAGCCTCTGTCAAAATGCCACAGACCTTTTTCCCTTTTACAAAAATATCATTCACCCATTTTATCTGTGCTTTTTCATCAGATACCTCCTCAATGGCCTCGCACATTGCAACAGCTGCCATGGTTGTGATTCTGACTGCCTGACTCGCTGAATAGTTATCCGGTCTGAGCAAAACACTCATATAAACTCCGGTTCCGTTTGGGGAAAAAAACTTTCTCCCATAGCGACCTCTTCCTGCAGTCTGCTCATTGGAAATAACCGTATATCCTTCTGCCAGCCCATTGTTTGCCTTCTCACGCACCATTACATTGGTCGAATCAACCGTAGAAAGAACCGTCATATCCAAATGCCGATATCCGGAATCCAGATATTTCCAAATCCCCTGCGGAGACAATATATCTGTGTTTACCGAAAGACAGTAGCCCTTGTTTGTAACGGCATCTATCATATAGCCTTCATTCCTGAGACTTTTGACCGCCTTCCAGACAGCAGCTCTGGATACACAAAGTTTTCCGGCAATCTCCTCACCGGAAAAATAGATTCCTTTATTTGCCTCAAACAGTTCTAATATCTTTTCCTTCGTTGTCATATTTCCTCCTGTTACACAATGCATTCCACTGGCAGTTTCCACAAATTTCTTCCCTTTTGCCCGGAAGCAGTATATGATTATATACCTGTTTTTGGAAATCCAGAAACGGCATTACTTCCCCTCCCGATAAACCACAGCGTAAAAGCACCTGCCTGTCATATTCTGCAACTTTTTCTGCAGATACACAAATCCCCTCTTTGTTATTCGGACATGCCCGGCAAACAATATCCGTTTGTGCTGTAATGCAGACCATGGGATTTTCTTCCATCTTCCTTTTTATTTCTGCCATACACCTTGTAAACTCACTGCTATAACCTTTTCCTTCAAAAAAAGCAAGGCACATCCCATGATGTGCCCTTATTTCATACTGATACATTTTCACTTTCCATATCCTTAATCTATTTTGATTGCTTTTGCAACCCTCTTGCAAATTAACAAAGCCAATGCAATTTTAATAAGGTCCGGAACGACAAAAGGGAACACACACCATCCAAGTGCGGTCCACAATCCAATCGCACCTGCTTCTCTTGCATAAACTATCATAAACCACAAAGTTCCGAATGCATAACAGATAAGAAGTCCGAGTACCATGGAAAGAGCCAGTGCCCATGTCTTTTTTCCCAGCACTTTTTCCATTCCCCACATAAACAGTGCGGAAAGAAGAAAACCGATAATATATCCTCCTGTAGTACCTAAAATAACTCCAATACCACCTGTAAATCCTGCAAAAACCGGAATTCCGATTGCACCCAATAACAGATATACTAAAACAGACAAACTTCCTCTCTTTCCTCCCAAAGTACCTACTGCTACAAACACACCAAAAGTCTGTAAAGTAAAAGGAACCGTGGCCGGAATGGAAATCCAGGAACAAACTGCGATTAATACAGCAAATAGTGCAATATAAACCATATCCAAAGTCTTATTTTTGGTTAATACTGATTCTGACATTTATGATTACCTCCATATTTTAAATCAAGATTGCAAATTTGTATACAATTGCCCGAAAAAAATATAGCATAATCCTTTTTTATTGTCAACTTAATATTTATATATGGTTTACAATTCTCCTGCCCATTCAAATCCCTTTTTCGCAACAATCCAACGTAGTATAAGTCCTATCATTACTCTTTCCTCCTTGCAATCGACCACTCGGTCTATTATATGGCACACAGATGAAGCAGTCAATAAACGGCTTATTTCTTGACACTATACACACTTCAGTATATACTGAAAATATGTAGAAAATAATTAAATTTTCTTATTTTTTTTCTATAAAAAAGCAATAAACTAAATAAGTTAGAAAAGTTCCAAGTGCGGGGCTAAAAAATCGAGGTGACCTTTCGTGGCCACCCCGCATTTGGTACTTTTCCTTTGA
>CACXGE010000013.1 GCA_902767135.1 uncultured Lachnospiraceae bacterium
GTGTATTTAACAAAAATCGGGCAATTTTGCATGCGTAAGCATTGCCCGATTTCATAACCGTTTAGCCTATGGCTAAACGGTTACGTGAAAGATGGAACTGCTACATTATAACATTGACAAATCTACAAAAAAAAGATACCATCAAGGAAGTGTTGAAAATTAAGATATGGAGGAGCAATAGATTTGACATGGAGAAGAATAAATATTGCAAAACTTATAGAAAAATAGGATTTCTTTTTATGGCAGCAGTGATAAGTGCAGCAGGTATAAAATGTCAGGAAGTAAAGGCAGATACAAAATTAGAACTGTCTGTTGCCAATTTTCCCGACGAGAATTTAAGAAAGTACATTTCAGAAAAATATGATGTAGATAAAGATAATGTGTTATCAACGGCAGAACAGGAAAAAATTACTGCATTGGTGATACCAAAACAGGGGTTGAAATCCTTAGAAGGGGTGGAAAAGCTTTGTAGTCTGGAACGCCTGGTATGCTCTGGAAACAGTTTAAGCAGCCTAAGTCTTTCGTCAACTTCTCTGACTTATCTGGATGTTTTGGGAAATCAGATGACTTCTCTGGATATGACAGGCTGTAAGAATCTGGAAATTCTCAGATGTAGCAACAACCAGCTAACGGACTTGAACCTGGAAGGTTTGGCAAGGCTTACTTTTGTAGAATGTAAAAATAATCAGTTGAC
This sequence comes from uncultured Lachnospiraceae bacterium, assembly GCA_902767135.1. Classification (GTDB taxonomy): domain Bacteria; phylum Bacillota; class Clostridia; order Lachnospirales; family Lachnospiraceae; genus RUG11237. The sequence continues at coordinate 695 of CACXGE010000013.1, forward strand.
AAATATCAACCTATCAGAGTGTAGTGGACTGGAAGAAATATATTGTGGCAATAATGAATTAGAAGCACTGGAGGTATCACAGAGTACGAAATTAAACGTACTGGAATGTGACAATAATAAGTTAAGGGAATTGGATGTAAGTAAAAATATCAATCTTACTTGTTTGCATTGTGAGAACAATCAGCTTACTGAATTAAATTTGGATCATAACAAGGAGTTAGAATCCCTAAGCTGCAGCAGCAACCAGATAAAAAAACTGGATTTGGAACAATGTGATAAGTTAAGCACAGTAGTCTGTGATCCCGGGCTGGTGACACCTACCCCTACACCCACAAACAGACCCACACCCATTGTGACAAATACTCCTACCCCAACGGTAAAGGCAACTGTAACGGGAAAGCTAACCACCATCCCAACACTAGGTGCAACCGTAACAGTAATGTCAAATACACCTACGGCAAAGCCCACTGCCACCATGGCGCCTGAAACAACAAAGATTCCAACGCCTACAGGGACACAGGGGGACAAAAATGTCACACCAAAGCCAGTGACGCCCAGCCTGGGAGGAGAGAAAAAAATCAGCGTGACTCCGGCAAAGAAACCTACCCCCACTTTGGTGCCCACCAAGAAACCCAAGATTACAGTGGGAAAAGTAAAGATTACCTCTGTGAAAAATCTTTCGGGAGGAAAAATTAAGGTGACTTTCAAAAAGACAAAAAACGCTAAGCGATATGAGATAACTTACGGCACAAAAAAGAATTTTAAAGAGGCAAAAAGAATAACTACAAAAAAGACTACATATACGATAAAGAGAGTAAAAAAGGGCAAAAGGTACTATATCAGAGTGCGGGCATATGTCACAAAAAGTAATTATGGAAAATACTCATCAACAAAAAGAATAACTGTGAAAAAATAGTCATTCAGAGCATATAATATAATAAAGGAAAGGAAAAAAAATGAGAGTAGGAATGGGATATGATGTACACCGCTTGGTAAAAGGCAGGGATTTGATTATCGGTGGTGTGAAAATTGATTATGAACTAGGGCTACTAGGACATTCGGATGCGGATGTATTACTTCATGCAATCTCAGATGCTTTGCTTGGAGCAGCAGCATTAGGAGATATAGGAAAACATTTCCCGGATACGGATGAAAAATATAAAGGGGCAGACAGTCTGATGCTGTTAAGTAAAGTGGGAGAGATGTTGCAGGATAGATTGTATATTATCGAAAACATAGATGCCACCATAATTGCGCAAAAACCAAAAATGAGACCTCATATAGATAAAATGCGTGAAAACATAGCCAATGCATTAGGGATAGAAGTGGAAAGAGTGAATGTGAAAGCAACCACGGAAGAAGGCCTTGGATTTACGGGACAGATGGAAGGAATTTCTTCACAGGCCATCTGTTGTCTCACCCCGGCTTCGGACTATATGTATGGGGATGTGATGCAGAAAGATTGTGGAAACTGTAGAGGATGTAAAGGGGAATAGTCCCCCAAATTACAAAAAACTTGTAACAGTTCAGCGAATAGGCTGAACTCTTGAAAAAATTCTTAAATATTTTGGTATCTTATTGACAAAAGGAAGAAAAATATCTAAACTAAGTATAATTGTAAGGAAAGTAAATGCAGGGAACGGTAAGAGTATTCTTTTGCTTGTCACAGAGAGGAAATACATTAGCTGGAAGTATTTCTGATAAAGGAGAGAGGAAAGTGCGACCGGGAGCAGCTTTGGTGAAGTGATTAGCCAAAGACGTTTACGACACGTTACGTCGAAAAGAGAAGGGCATTGCCCTAAAATAGAGTGGAACCACGGATAAATTCGTCTCTAAAGATTATAGATATAGTCTTTAGAGATTTTTTGATTTTATCCTAATTATTCAATGAAAATGGAAGTGGTAAGTATGGGAATTATTAAAAATATCAAAGAAGAAATTCAAGTTATCAAGGAGCGTGATCCAGCATTACATTCCACAATGGAGGTTTTTTTGTATCCAAGTTTTAAGGTAATGCTGCATTATAGACTGGCACATAAATTATATTTGAAGAAACACTATTTCCTGGCAAGATGGATTTCCCAGCGTGCAGTTCGAAAGACAGGAATTGAAATTCATCCGGGAGCTACCATAGGAAAAGGATTGTTCATTGACCATGGAAGCGGTGTCATTATCGGGGAAACGGCCATTTTAGGAGATAACATAACACTGTATCAGGGAGTTACCCTGGGAGGTACAGGAAAAGAAGTGGGAAAAAGACATCCCACGTTAGAGGATAATGTAATGATCAGCGCTGGAGCAAAGATTATTGGTTCTTTCACCATTGGGGAGAACTCCAAGGTGGGAGCAGGTTCTGTGGTACTAAAGGAAGTGCCGCCAAATTGTACGGTTGTAGGTGTTCCAGGGCACATAGTAAAGAAGGATAATATTTCTATTCCTAGAATTGATTTGAATCAGGTGGATTTGCCAGACCCGGTGGAAGTGGAAATTCAAAGTCTGGTGGAAGCAAACCAACATTTGGTCAGAAGGATTGCAGAATTAGAGCAACAGTTATTGAATAAAAAATAAGGAGAGCGAAGATGAAGTTATACAATACATTAACCAAGAAAAAAGAGGAATTTGTACCAATAGAAGAGGGAAAAGTAAGAATGTATGTGTGTGGGCCCACTGTTTATAATTACATTCATATTGGAAATGCAAGACCGATGATTGTTTTTGATACAGTGAGAAGATACCTGGAATATAAAGGATATGAGGTCACATATGTGTCTAACTTTACAGATGTGGATGACAAGATTATCAATAAAGCAATTGAGGAAGGAGTCTCTACCACAGAAGTTTCAGAAAGATATATTGACGAATGCAAAAAAGACATGGCGGATTTAAACATTAAGCCAGCCAGCAAAAATCCCAAGGCAACAGAAGAAATTAACGGAATGATTCAGATGATTCAGACTTTGATGGATAAGGGATACGCATACGAAAAGGAAGGAACTGCGTATTTCAGAACCAGAAAATTTGACGGATACGGAAAGCTTTCCAAGAAAAATATCGATGATTTGGAGGCAGGGAAACGTATTGCCATTGAAGAGCAAAAAGAGGATGCTATGGATTTTGTCTTGTGGAAACCCAAAAAGGAGGGAGAACCTTTTTGGGAATCTCCTTGGGGCAATGGCCGCCCGGGCTGGCATATCGAATGTTCTGTCATGGCGAAGAAATACTTAGGAGATACCATTGATATCCATGCGGGTGGAGAGGATTTAGTATTTCCCCATCATGAAAATGAAATCGCCCAAAGTGAAGCGTGCAATGGAGTAGAGTTTGCAAAATACTGGTTGCACAATGCCTTCTTAAATATCAATAACCAAAAGATGTCAAAGTCTTTGGGAAATTTCTTTACAGTAAGAGAAATTGGGGAAAAGTACGATTTGCAGGTGCTTCGATTCTTTATGTTAAGTGCTCATTATAGAACACCATTAAATTTTAGTGCTGATTTGATGGAAAGTTCCAAGAATGGATTAGAGCGTTTGATTACAAGTGCAGAGCGAGTGAAAGCAATCAGAGATAAGAACGCAGGAGAAATTACAGGAGAAGAAAAAGAACTGCTTGTAAAGGCGGAGGACTATGTGAAGAAATTTGAAACTGCAATGGATGATGATTTCAATACAGCAGATGCCATATCGGCAATGTTTGAACTTGCAAAATATGCAAATATCAACGTGACAGAAACAGCCAGCAAAGAATATGCTGGGGAGATTTATAAGATGATGACGGATTTGGGAAACGTGCTGGGCATTATCTTGGAAGAAAAGAAAGAAATTCTTGATGAGGAAATTGAAAAGTTAATTGAGGAGAGAAATCAGGCAAGAAAAGACAAGAACTTTGCTCGGGCAGACGAAATCAGGGATTTGTTATTAGAACAGGGAATTGTCTTAAAAGATACACGAGAGGGCGTACAATGGAAAAGAGCTTAGATGAATGGATTCGGGAAGCATTCCAAACAAAGGAAGTGAGTGCAAAGCAGTATTCCCCGTTGGTGCTGGCATATATTGGAGACGGGATTTACGATTTGGTGATTCGCACCGTTGTGGTAAACAGAGGAAACACCCAGGCAAATAAACTCCACAGAAAAACCAGCAGTCTGGTAAAGGCCGCTGCTCAGTCTGCCATGATAGATACCTTGTTGGAGGAATTGACCCCGGAGGAGATGTCCGTATACAAAAGAGGGAGAAATGCAAAGTCGGCAACCATGGCAAAAAACGCAACCATGGCAGATTATAGAAAGGCTACCGGATTTGAAGCCCTGATGGGATATCTGTATATTGAGAATCAGTGGGAACGGATGATGTATCTTATAAAACAGGGACTGGATAAGGCAGGACTACAATTATAGCAATACAGAAAGGATAGTGACTTCTATGGCTCAAAAAGAAAGATTGGAAAAAAGAGAAAAATTTGAAAGTAAAACAGACAATCATAATGAAGCAAAAATAGAAGGACGAAATGCCACATTAGAAGCATTTCGTTCTGGAAAAACAATAGACAAGCTCTATGTGTTAGATGGATGCAAGGATGGTCCCGTATTATCTATTATCAGAGAGGCAAAAAAGCATGATACTTTGATTCAGTATGTAAAAAAGGAACGCTTAGACCAGCTTTCGGAAACTGGAAAGCATCAGGGCGTCATTGCCATGGCAGCTTCCTATGAATATGCTACCGTGGAAGATATTTTGGAAAATGCCAGAAAAAAAGAGGAACCCCCGTTTATATTTATTTTGGACGGCATAGAAGACCCTCATAATTTAGGAGCTATCATTCGTACTGCCAATTTAGCAGGTGCCCATGGTGTTATTATTCCAAAACACAGAGCGGTAGGCTTGACTGCAACGGTTGCCAGAACTTCGGCAGGGGCACTAAATTATACCCCGGTGGCAAAGGTGGTAAATATAGCCAAAACCATAGATGAATTAAAAGAACAGGGGATTTGGTTTGCCTGTGCAGACATGGGTGGAGAGGTAATGTACCGTTGTAATCTCACAGGCCCCATTGGATTGGTCATTGGGAATGAAGGAGATGGGGTAAGCCGTCTGGTAAAGGAGAAATGTGACTATATTGCATCCATTCCCATGAAAGGAGATATCGATTCTTTGAATGCATCTGTGGCAGCGGGAGTTCTTGCCTATGAAATTGTAAGACAGCGTTTCCAGGGATAGTAAGGTAACAGTTCAGACAGGTCTGCGCATTTACTGCGCTGACGGTGCAAAAATGTGCATTGAACAAAAATCGGGCAATTTTGCATGCGTGAGCATTGCCCGATTTCGTAACAATTTAGCTTATCGGCTAAACTGTTACAATGCAAAAAGGGTGAATAGTATGAGTAGAGAAGATTTTGATTTTATTAACCTATCTGAGAACATTGAGAGAAATACAAAAGATTTACTAAAAGAGCAGGCATCTTTGAATAGAACAGTGAAACCTATCACAGGAAGCCAGGAGAACCAATCAGTGAAAAGAGGAGCAGACATCTCCCAGGAGAGACGGATGCAAAGAGAGACAAAAAGTCCAAAGGAGAGACAGATTAGAAGAGAAGTGGAACGTCCCCAAGGCAGACAGACAGGAAAAAATGAAGAATCTGAGGAGTGGTGGGAGGATTCCCGGAAGGAAGAAAACAGACAGAGAAGGTCTTACTCACAGTCACAGGATAAAAGAAATTTGGCTATGAGAGAAGCACAAGGCAGGCGGCAGGAAGAAAACCGGAAAAATGCAAGAGTAGGAAACAGGGATGAAGGAAAGGGAAGGAGAGGACTAGGTATGTCTGGAAAGAAAAGAAAGAAAAGCAGCAGACTTGAGAAGAAGTTAATTGCCGTAGGCTGTGTGGTGGCGTTATTATTTTTGGGATTGTATGCCCTATCCTATTCTATTGTCAGTAAAACCAATTATGAAAAGTTAGAAACTGACTATGTAAGACCAGCGGATGTGGAAAAAGTCAGAGGCGTAAAAAATATCTTATTGATTGGAACGGATGCAAGAAGTTCGGAGGAAGATGGTCGTTCGGACAGTATGATAATTCTTTCTATTAACAGTAAGAAAAATCGTATGGTTATGACATCTATTCTCCGTGACAGTTATGTGGAGATTCCGGGTCATGGAAACAATCGAATTAATGCAGCATATTCTTATGGACAGGAGGATATGTTGATACAAACCATAGAACAAAACTTTAAGATTCCAATTGATGCCTATGCAAAGGTGGATTTTTTCTCCTTTATTGATATTGTGGATGCTGTAGGTGGCGTGGAAATCGATGTTACCGATGAGGAAATGAAGTGGATCAATGCTTATCTGAATGAAACCAATGAATTGCTGGGCAAGGAATTTGGAGATGGTTACTTGACACAGTCAGGAAGGATTAATTTAACTGGAAAGCAGGCATTAAGTTATGCAAGAATCCGATATATTGGAACAGACTTTCAGAGAACAGAACGTCAGAGGGAAATCCTTTCTGCGGTAGCGGCTAAGGTAAAGGCAAATCCGTCCTCGGTGTCTAAATTAATGGGTACTGTGTTGCCAAAAATCACTACCAACATTCCAGATACAGAGTTGACACTTATGGGAATGAAAGCACCATTGTACCTAGGATATGATGTAGAACAGATTCATTTGCCTGCAGATGGCACCTGGAGCAATGCTACTATAAATAAAATGTCCGTGTTACAGTTGGATTTTGAAAAGAATATTCAGTATTTTAAAGATGTAGTTTATGGTGAGGGGGTAACAGAACCCGCTACCACAGAATAAAAATGAGAGGAGAATAGGGGAATAAATGAGTTTACAGTTTGTAATTGGACCTTCCGGCAGCGGAAAGTCCAATTATTTATATGAAAAGATAATATCAGAATCTTATGAGAAAGAAGACGAGAACTTTATATTTATCGTGCCGGAACAGTCCGGTGTGGCAGTGGAAAGAGAACTTGTTACCCGACACAAAAATCATGGAATTATTAACGTGGAGGTACTAAGTTTCGCAAGGTTGGCTTACAGCATTTTGGAAGAGACGGGAAATAGCAACATTCCGGCATTGGATGATCTGGGAAAAAGTCTTTTGATTCGCAAATTGGCAGGAGAAATCAAAGAGGAACTGGATATTGTGGGAAGCCAGATGGAAAAAACAGGATATATCAATGAGATAAAATCTGTGATTTCGGAGTTTATGCAATATAATATTTCTGTGGAGCAAGTGGAGGAATTTGCAACTCAGTGTGAGGGAAGAAGATTATTACAATTAAAAATGCAGGACATGGGAAAAATATATGAAAGGTTTTTGCAAAACCGGGGTGAGAACTGCATCACCTCAGAAGAACTGCTTACGGTACTGGCAAGGGTAATGGAACAATCGGACAAGGTGAAAAACAGCAGTTTTTTCCTGGATGGCTTCACGGGTTTTACTCCGGTGCAGATGCAGGTGGTGGAAAAACTGCTTTTTTTAGGAAGAGATGTGTATATTGCAATTACCGCCGACACAAACCTTGACTTAGCATCTGATATCAAGTCCTATGAATTGTTTGCCATGAGTAAGAAGATGTATCAGTCCGTGACAGAACTGGCAAAGGGGGGAAACGTACCTATTCTTCCACCGGTAGTTTTTTCAAAGGATAGGGTAAGACGATATGAAAACAATGAAGAACTGTCTTTCCTGGAGAGAAAGCTGTTTCGTTATGACAAGAAAACCTATGACTTGCCTACGGAAAGGATAGAGATACATGCCTGTATGAATCCTATGAAGGAACTCGAATTGTGTGGTTTAAAAATCAAAGAACTGGTTTCTAAAGGGTATCATTATCGGGATGTGGCCGTAATCGTGGGAGAAATGGATGAATATGCCAAGTATGCCCAGACAGTTTTCGAAAAATACCATATCCCTGTATTTGTAGATGCCAAACGTCCATTTATGGGAAATGTGATGGTACAGTTTCTTCTTTTTGCCATAAAAGTAGTAGAACGGGATTACCGCTATGAGGATGTGGTGCAGTTTCTAAAGTGTCAAGTGACGGGTCTTACCATGGAAGAAGTGGATGAATTGGAAAATTATATCCGTGCCTTTTCCATTCGTGGAAAGAAAAAGTATGAGAATAAGTGGGTGCAAAAGGGACATAGTTACACCACAGAAGAATTAGAAGGAATCAATGACAGCAGAGAAAACATTGTCACAGCCTTTTCGCCATTCTATACGGTACTTCGAAGTAAAAAGTCTACGGTAAAGGAAAAAACTGTGGCATTCTATCAATTTATCTGTAGTTTTAACCTGTATGAAAAAATGCAGGACTATGTGGAGAAATTCGAAGCAGCAGGTGAAATGACTCTGGCAAAGGAATACACTCAGGTATATGAAAAGGTAATGTTGGTTTTTGAAAAGATTGTTGCCCTGTTAGGGGAAGAAAAAATCTCTCTTAAGGATTATGGAGACATTTTAAAGGCAGGATTTGAGGAAATGAGAATTGGTGTGATTCCTCAGGGAACCGATGTGGTATCTTTAGGAGATTTGGAGCGAAGCCGTTTAGAAAACATTAAAGTACTGTTTGTTTTAGGGGTAAATGATGGAAAAATACCAAAGAAATCACAAAATCAGGGGATATTTTCAGAGTTAGAGCGGGAGGAGATGGCAAACCTAAACTTTGAGCTTTCTCCTACACAAAAACAACAATCCTTTATTCAAAGATTTTATCTTTATATGCAATTGACCAAGCCTAAGGATTGTTTATATTTGTCATATGCGAAAGTAAGTGGGCAGGGGGACAGCTTAAAACCCTCCTACTTGATTACCACCATTAAGAAAATGTATCCAGGACTTTCTTTCACAGAGGAAATGGATAGGGAAAAAATGGAGTATGTGTGTACACCAGAAAGTTCTTTCTCCATTTTAGCCCAAGGGTTACATCAGCTTAGGGACAAAAAAAATGGCAGTGACAGTGGAATTACAGAAGATTTTCTGGCATTGTTTGACTATTACAGCAATAGAGAGGAATACAGAAAGGATTTGGATAAACTGATACAGGCCTTTTATTACTCAAACACAGAAACAGAAATTTCTAAGGCGGCAGCCCAGATGTTATACGGCAATGTGATAAATAATTCCGTCACCAGATTAGAAAAGTTTGCCAATTGTGCCTATGCACATTTTCTGATGTACGGATTGCAGCTAAAGGAAAGGGAAGTGTATGAATTTACCAGAGCAGAATTAGGAACCATTCTACATGAGTCTCTGGAGATTTTTTCGAAAAAACTGGAGGAATCTTCCTTCGGATGGTTTGACGTTTCCGAAGAAGTAATGTATGAATTTGCAAATCAGGCAGTGGATGAAAGTATTCTCCAAAATGAAAGTATGTACTTTTATGAGAATCATCGCGATAGATACCGCATTCAAAGGGCAAAGCAACTAATGAGAACCACGGTTGCAACCTTGGCAAGACAGGCAAGGAAGGGAAAGTTTATTCCACAAAAATATGAGTTTTCCTTTTCGGCAAGGGAGAACGGACGGGACTTTGAAATCCCTTTATCAAAGGAGGAATTACTGCGCCTTCAGGGAAGGATTGACCGTATCGATACCTATGAGACAGAGGATAAGATATATGTAAAAGTAATCGACTACAAGTCAGGAAATACCAGTTTCCAGATAGATGCTATGTATTATGGATTACAGCTCCAACTGGTTCTGTATATGGATGCAGCTATGAAATATGTGAAAAAAGGAACCACAAAACAGGTGATTCCGGCAGGAATATTTTATTATCACTGTGATGACCCTTATGTGGAGGGAGACCGGGGGGATACCAAAGAACTGGTTTCTCAAAAAAAGGCTGAGTTATTGAAAATGGATGGTATTGTAAATGATACAGATGGTGTGGTGGAGTTATTGGATAAAGAGTTTGCTACCAAATCAGATGTGATTCCTGTGGGAAGAAATAAGGATGGAAGTTTTAGCAAGGCATCCAAAATCGTATCAGAAGAAGAGTTTAATAAAATTATGTCCTATGTAAATGAAAAAATGATAGCCCTTGGAAAAGATATGTTTCAGGGGAATGTAAGGATTCAGCCTTCCCAGTTTGACAAACGCACAGCCTGTGATTTCTGTAATTATAAGAGTGTATGTAAATTTGATAAAAAAGTTCCGGGATTTCAGTATGAAAAAAGAAAATCCATGACCAAGGAAGAGGTGATGGAAAAAATCAAGGAAGAAACAGAAGAAAAGGGGGAGAGATAAATGAAATATACCACAGACCAACAAAAAGTTATTGACACACGTGGAAAGAATATTTTGGTTTCCGCCTCCGCAGGTTCTGGAAAAACTGCTGTGTTGGTGGCGAGAATCATGAAAATGGTATGCGAAGAAGGGGTGGATATTGACCGCCTGTTAATCGTTACCTTTACCAACGCAGCGGCAGCTGAGATGAAAGAGAGAATTCACTCCGCTATCATGGAAAAATTAGAAGATGAACCTTCAAACGAGCACCTACAAAGACAGGTGGTACTTTTGATGAATGCGCAGATTACTACCATTCACAGTTTCTGTATGTATTTACTTCGCAATCATTTTGAACAGGTGGACTTAGACCCGGGATTTCGCATGGGGGATGAAGGGGAGATGAAGCTTCTTAAAAATGATACCCTGGATGAATTGCTGGAAGATTTTTATGAAAAAAATGATGAAGATTTTCTTACTATGATTGAATCCCTCACATCCATTAAAGATGATAGTAACATCAAAGAGTATATATTAAAGCTTTACGAATTTGCCATGAGCAATCCTTGGCCGAAAGAGTGGCTGGAGGATACCGTTGCCCAGTATCAGCATGAGGATTTTGAAAAAAGCGGGTGGTTTACCTTTTTAAAGTCGGATGTAAAAGCTGTGATAAATGACTGCATGGAGGAGTTGCAGATGGCATGTAACATCACCCAGGAAACAGATGGACCTTATATGTACGAGGAAGCCATTGTGTCGGATATTGAGTTGTTGCAGGCCTTGCTTAAAGAGGAGACCTATCAGGGCATGTATGAAAGATATTCCTCACGAAAGCATGCCACCTTAGGAAGAAAAAAAGATGATTCTGTGAACGAGGAAAAAAAGCAACTGGTAAAGAATCTTCGGGACAGTGTGAAAAAAACTTTAAAATCTCAGCAGGAAAAGTACTTTTCTTTTACAAAAGAGGAAGTGGAGAGTCAGTTAAAGAGTGCAGGGGGATTAGTGAAGGCACTGGTGGAGTGTACCAAGGAATTTATCCAGCGCTTTGCAGAGAAGAAGAAAGAACTCTCGGTGGTGGATTTTAATGATTTAGAGCATTTCGCTATCAAAATTCTTATGGATGAAAATAAGGAGTATACCTCCGTTGCCAAAGAATTGCAGGAGCATTTTGTGGAAGTGATGACAGATGAGTATCAGGACAGCAATCTGGTCCAGGAAATGATATTGACTGGGGTTTCCAAAGTACCACTTAAGGGAAGCAATTTATTTATGGTGGGGGATGTGAAGCAGGGGATCTATCGCTTTCGTTTGGCAAGACCGGAACTTTTTATGCAAAAGCATGATTTGTATGAGAGGGAAGAGGTAGAAGATTCTACACGTATTGATTTGCATCAGAATTTTAGAAGCAGGGAAACTGTGTTGCATACTGTTAATTTCATGTTTTATCAGTTAATGCGAAAGGAATTGGGAAATATTCAGTATGATACAGGGGAGAGTCTTGTTCCTGGTTCCCATCATCCCAAAGACGAATCCGGGGAGTTTGCAACCCAGATTTTATTGGTGGAAACAAAAGATCATGGGGATGAAACTGTGTTGGCAGAGGATGAGGAAGGAACAAAGACAGAGTTAGAGGCAAGAATGATTGCAGAAAAGATACAGGATATGGTGGGAAAGAAAAGAATTTTTGACAAAAAGAGGGGAGCATACAGAACGTGTAAATATAGTGATATGGTAATATTAATGCGCTCTGTGAAGGCGAATTCCCAGGTGTTTATGGAGGTATTGAAAGAATATGATATTCCGGTGTTAGTCACTTCGACCACGGGATATTTTCATACCACAGAGGTACAGACCATACTTTCCATGCTGGCTGTTTTGGATAATCCCTTGCAGGACATTCCAATGGCGGCTGTGCTTTCCTCGCCCATAGCAGGTTTGGATGCCTTGGATTTGGCTACGATGAAGGGTGAATTTCAGGAGGAAAGCTTTGCAAAGGCGGCAAGATTATATTTAGATTCCGGTAAGGATGAAAGTGTCAAAGAAAAACTACAGGATTTCTGGAAGTTGGTGGATGAACTGCGCCAGGAACTTACGTTTTTGCCACTACATGAGTTAATTGAAAAGGTGTACAAAGAAACCGGATATCTGGATTATGTATCGGCTATGCCTGCAGGAAATGTCAGGGCAGGAAACCTACAGATGCTTGTAGAAAAGGCATATGCCTATGAAAAAAGCTGTTATCAGGGGTTGTTTCATTTTTTAAGATATATGGAACAGCTTCAACAGTATGACATTGATTTTGGCCAGTCATCCATGGAGGACGAGACAGAAAATGCCATACAGATTATGAGTATTCACAAAAGCAAAGGCTTGGAATTTCCCATATGCTTTGTTGCTATGCTGCACAAAACCTTTCATTTGATGGACAGTAATTCCAAAATCTGTATGGATTTGGACTATGGAATCGGCGTGGATTGTTATGATGTAACTTTGAGAAGAAAAACCCCCACACTGTTTAAAAAGGTGATGGCAAGAAAACAGATACTGGAAACCGTGGCAGAGGAATTGAGAATCCTTTATGTAGCACTGACCAGAGCAGAGGACCTTTTGATTTTAACAGGGGTAAAGGAGGATATTTCAAAAGAATTGTCAAAATGTTCCAAGCTTGCAACAAGGCAGGAAACCCGGCTTTCCACCTGTACCATTGCAGATGCAAGAAGTTATCTTACCTGGCTTTTGCTATCCATGTATCGACATCCTGCCATGGAACAGATTTTAGAGGAATTAGGACTGCCGGTATATGCAAAAGAGCCCTTGCCTGAGGCAGAGGTAGATGTGGATCTTCAGATATATCATTATTCTGAAATTTTGAGAAGTTTTCGGGAGTATAAGTCAGAATTGTCCAATAAGGAGGCGGGGAAGACAACGGATAGTATTAGGGATGAGGCATACCGCAAGAGTTTTATCACATCCATGGAAAAGTATGAGCAGGCGAAATCCAGAATGGAAGAATTGTTTGAGAGAAACCGTGTTTATCCATATGAACTTCACCAGGGAATCCGTTCTAAAGTCAGTGTCTCTGAATTAAAGATAAACAGCCTGGAAAAGGAGTTAGAGCAACAGGAAGAAGAAAATAAATTAGAAGAAATTTTTGAGACCCATGCCAAAAGACAGTATATTCCGGATTTTATTCAGGAAAAAGAAGAAGTGCCAGGAGGAACTGCAAGAGGAAATGCATATCATAAATTTATGGAACTGACGGCACATGAGGATTTGTCAAATCCAGAGCTTTTGAGACAGCGCCAACAGGAGATTATCTTACAGGGTAGAATGACCAAAGAACAGATCAAGCTGTTAGATGAGAAAAGGCTGCTTCATTTTTATTCATCCAAGTTGGCAGAACGGATGCGCAAGGCAGATAGAAAAGGAAAGTTATTTCGGGAGCAGCCATTTATGATGGCAAGGGATATCTCACAAATCTATCCGGACAGAGGCTATGCCCAGGAGGAACCTATCCTGGTTCAGGGGATTATCGATGCTTTTTTTGAGGAAGAGGGAAAGATGATTCTGGTAGATTATAAAACAGACCGTGTGGAAAGTTTAGAAAAACTTGCACAAAGGTATAAGGAGCAGCTTATGCAATATGCTGATGCTTTAGAATCCCTGAAAAATAAGGAGGTTTCGGAACAAATCTTATATTCCTTCTCCTTGGGCTCTACGGTGGATTTGAAAAAAATCAGATAAAACTGTTTTAAAACGATGTAATAATATACAAAAAATGAAAATTTGAAAAATTTTCCATGGGAAAATCTTAGAAGATTTATCAATGGAAAAAAAACTATCATCTGATATAATAAGCTTTGTAGGAACATCCCCTAGAAGTAATTCATACTTTTGGGGATGTATCTGCAATTTCATATGAAATATAAGAATTCTAAAATTCCAGCACAATGTGCACATAATTCAACTTTGAAAAAAATAAGGAGGTTAAAGAAAATGGAGGAAATGGAATATAGTTCCAGGTCCAGGGTGCTTCGCTTACACAGTTTGCAGGAAAGTGATTTTGGGGTGTTGATGGATTATATTAAGCGCAGTTCCGTCACAGATATCAACTGGAATGGCAGTGCACTGTGGATTGATGATCTGTACAAGGGCAGGTACAAATCAGGTATTGTCTTAAACGATGAATTTCTTCAACGCTTTTCCGCAAAATTGTCTAATGTGGTAAGCAGACAGTTCAACAAATATTCCCCTATTTTAGAAGCAGAAACCGAAGATTTACGAATCAGTGTCATACATCCGGAGGTGGCAAATACTGGTACGGTGTTATCCATCAGGAAAATTCCCAGGGAGATTAGAATTATACGGGAAGTAATGCTGGATGATGGATATTGCAGTCCACAGATTGAAGGCTTTCTATCTGCCTGTGTAAAGGCAAAGATGAATATTATGATCAGCGGGCTGCCAGGCGCAGGAAAAACAGAACTATTAAAGTATTTAGGGGGATATATAGACGAAAGAGAGAGGGTGATTACGTTAGAGGACAACTTAGAATTACATTTTCCAGCAGTATATCCAGAAAAGGACTGTGTAGAATTTAGGGTAAACCATAACTTCTCCTACGCTCAGGCCATAAAGGCAAGTCTAAGACTGCTGCCTACCTGGCTTCTAGTGTCGGAAATTCGTTCCACGGAAGTACAATATTTGTTGGAAGCAATCTCTACCGGCACTCATTGTATGTCTACTATTCATGCAGAAAGTGTGGAGATGATTCCCAATCGCATGAAGAATATGGCAGCGGATGGGAATAGAGATTGGGAAGAAGAGGCATTCCGCCATGTGGATGTGGGAATCTTTATCAGGAAAGAGATGAAAGAGGAAGGAGAGATAGCAAGACATATTGCACAGGTCTGTTTTTTTGAACACTGCCATGGAAAAAATATCACAACCATGCTGGTAGATAACGGATATGTGATATCGGAGCACATACCGGAAAGCAAAAAGAAAAAATATGAGCTATATGATGTGGAAATACCAAAGTTAGAAAGGGAGGTGTTCTATGGATAAAAAATTGTTTGGTGGAGTCTATTCAAAACGTGAATATATCAGAAAAGAAGTTTTTGTCATGTTAGGGATGTTTCTGTTGACTTATCTTATGCAGATGAAATGGATGGGCATTTGTTTTGTGCTATGCGCTGTATTCCTGGCGTTTCCGAAGGTGATGTGGTACAGGCATCAGAGCTTTTATGAAAAGAAAAGGTTTGAAGAGGCAGTTACCTATATGGAATATGTAATCTATGGGTTTCTTCGTATGCCAAAGATTTTAAGTTCCTTAGAGGAGACAGTGAAATTGTGTCAGGGAAAATTAGAGGAAGTGATTCGCCATGCTGTGGATAGAATCCGGTATGCAGATGTGTATGAGGATATCTATCAGGAGGCTCTGGGGCTTATGGAAAAAGAGTATGGAAACCACCGCATGCGGGAATTACACCGATTTCTGATACAGATTGAACAGCAGGGAGGAGAATACAGGGAATCTTTGGAGGTTTTACTGGAAAATATTCGGCAATGGGATGAAATGGTTCAGGAGCTTATGGTAGAACGCAAGGAGTTATCCAGAAAGGTTTCTATCTCCATACTGTTGTCCTTTGCAACCGCAATTACCATGGTAGGATTGCTTCCACAGGATATGGGGCGTATATCGGATAGTATGCTTTATCAGGTCAGTTCAGTGATATTTCTTTTGGCAGGGATTGGATTGTATGTGCTTTGCCAGAAAACCTTGGTTCGTTCCTGGTTAAGCAATGAAAAGGAAGCAGATATGCGCCCAGTGTATGAATACTGTTTAAAACATAAAGAAAGGAAGAACAGGCATTATTTTTTTCAAGAAAAAAAGTTGAAAAGATATGTAGAGAAAGAGTTTTCCATATGGCTTCGGAATGTGATCTTAAACATGTATACGGAGAATGTGGTCGTGGCCATGGAAAAGGGGGCAGAACAGTGTAGCTATGTGTTAAAACACGAAGTACTTAAGGCTTTGGAGAATATACAAAAAAAACCAGACAGCATGGGTGGATATGAGAGTTTCTTTCAAGATTTTCATATGCCGGCAGTGAAGAATGTTTTTCTTATGTTCTATTCCCTAAGTGAATTTGGTACCCAGAGTGCCCAGGGACAGATGAATGCATTGATACAGAGGAATAATAAACTGTCAAATCAGTCAGAGAGGATTATCAATGAGGATTCTTTGGGGATTTTTGGGATTTATATGTTGTGCCCTATGGTTTTGGCGGCGGGAAAAATGTTACTGGATATGTGGGTGTTTGTACAGCAGTTTTTGGTTTTTTATTCCAGGGGGGTGTAAGGAAACATGGATGAAATGATATATGAATATGGAGGGGTGATTATGTTATTGGTGGTGGGAAGAATTGTAGTTTCCAGTATTGCCGGAATTTTAGAAATTGTAACAGGGGCGTAATGAGACAAAGTATCAGGAGGTTGGGTATGAAAGAAATTGTGGAAGAATATGGCATGGTGGTGATTGCAATTATTGCAATATCGGTAATCGTTGGAGTTATCTTAAGGCTGCGCCAGATATACTGGATAGCTCAGCTTATGTTTTTGGGAGGAATTGGTGGATAATGAATCGAATCGTAGGAAAGTATGGTGGAGTGTTACTTACCTGCCTGGTGGTCGCAGTAGTATTGGGTGTACTTGAAAATTTTGCTGACCGGCTATGGAAAAAAGCAGATTACAGGGAAGGAAATATGGCAGAAAATGTGGATTCTGTAATTAAGACTCTTTCAGAAAATGGGAAGTATCCATATTTTGAGGGAGATAGTTTTATCACCCTCACTTATGGATATAAAGGAGTTGACGGGAAGGTTGGGGTATCCAGAGAAGATGCCCTGGAGTTTGTGAATGCATTTCAATATGATAATTTCGGTGAAAATGTAGAGGTGGTATCAAAGGATAAAATTAAGATATATCCTTTTGACGAACCACAACAGACAGAAGAGGTGATATCCACAGAGCAGACAGGAAAATATGTGATTTCCTATGCTGTGGAAGATTCCCATGGTTTGCAGGCAAGTAAGGATATT
Organism: uncultured Lachnospiraceae bacterium; assembly: GCA_902767135.1. Taxonomy (GTDB): domain Bacteria; phylum Bacillota; class Clostridia; order Lachnospirales; family Lachnospiraceae; genus RUG11237. The sequence goes on from CACXGE010000013.1 coordinate 18,035, forward strand.
CTTGTGCTGGTGGACTTCCTTCCCAAGGGAGAAGATTATAAGGCATGGGAGGTGGAAGATGAAGTCAGCCATTGAAATTTATGTGAACACCATAGTAATCATTATGATTGTAAGTACCTGTGTGTTTTTTATCTGTACCAGTTTAAGGAGTGCTCAGGCTAGAAATTTTCATTCTACTACAGTTGCAAAAATTGAGGCCAGTGAGGGAAGCAGCAAGGTGGTGGAGGAATGTGTCAGGGAGGCAGGTGACAAAGGATATGAATTAAAAGTTCAGCCAGCTTGTTTATATAAAAACAGAAAATACTTTTATGTACAGCTAACGTACACATATGAAATTCCATTTATACATGGAACCAGGACAAGCCATATCGAAGGGTTTGCCCGATAAGAAAAGATTAGAAGAAAGTGAGGAACATGATATGAAGAGTTTTTTAGAAGAATATGGATTAGTAGTAGTGGCAGCAATTATTATTGGGTTGTTTATTGCTTTTGCAACCCCATTTGGCAATTCCATCAAGACATATATAACCAGTACCGTGGATAATTTCGCAGCTTCATCACAATCTGCCATCAGTGGAAGTATGAATCCAGGGAATGGACAAACAGGGGAGACACAATAGTATGAAGAGTACCGTAAGTCTTGCCATTGGCGTTTTGATTTTTATACTGACAGTGGAGACAGTACAATCCATTGAAAGCAGGTCGGTGCGGGAAGAGGAATTGCGCCAATCGGTGACAAGTGCGGTATATACCGCACTTGAGTTTGCTGTCACGGACAGGGAATTTATAGAAAATGATGGGATGCCAACCACAAAAGATAAATTAAATCAGAAAATGGTGGAATGTTTTTTGAATGCCCTAAAGGTATTGAAACGAAGCGATTCCAAAATAAAGGTAAATATCATTGCGGCTGATTTTGAAAAGGGGATTCTGGCGGTGGATACCAGTTCGGAATTTACCTATAGTAATGGAAAAACAGGAAGGATTACCTATAAGAAAACAGGAATTCTTACAGGGTATTAGGGGGGGGATGGTATGAGCAAATTCAATTTTAGAAGGATAATAGCAGGGATATTGGTGGGAATCTTGTTGTCAGAAGGTATGTTTACACAAAATCTTATGGCACAGGATTTAGAATTAGACCGGGGGCACTTGGAGGTAACACCTCAGGTGCCATTAAGAAATTTAATAGAGGAAGAGATTACAGGGGAAGGGGACAACACAGCTCCCTCTTCCATAACACAGGAAACAGAGGATGACAATCCTTTTCAGGGAATTACTGTGGCAGTATTAGACAGTGGATACACGGGAGAGCAAGAGGAAAGAATCCTGGATAGCCAGGCAAATTTTTCTGATAGTGGAAAAGATGGTGTAACCATGGATGACAATGGTCATGGAAGTGCTATGGCAGATATTATATTGGAACACAGTGGTGAAAATGTCAGGGTGATTCCTATTAAGGTACTGAATCATAAGGGACGAGGTACGGTGGAGTCTGTGGCAAAGGGAATAGAAAAAGCCTTAGAATTGTCGGTAGATATGATTAATCTGTCGGTAGACAGTGAACAGATTTTAGGTTCCCAAAGGATACAAAGTTTATTTCAAAAGGCCAAAAGCCAGCAGGTATTGATATTCGTAGCTGTGGGAAATCAATCTCTGAACATGGAAGCATTTACCATAGAAAAGCCGGAGAATGTGTTGTTAATCGGGGCATTGGACCAAAAAATGGAAAAGGCAGGGTACAGCAATTATGGCAAAGGTATAGATTTTTGTGCATTGGGTCAAATAGAAGTAGAAAATTACTTTGGTAGAGAGATCTATACCGGGACCTCTGTTGCTACGTCACTGTGTGCGGCAGTGGCGGCAAAATATGAAAAAAATATATCCTGTGGAGAAAAAATACAAAGACTGCGACAGGAGGCAGTGGATTTGGGAGAAGCAGGATATGATTCTTTCTATGGATACGGCTGCCTTTATTACGAACAGATACATAAGAAAGAGGCAGTTTCGGATGAAAATGATTATATGGCTGTAGTAAGCAGAGAGGAGCCCAAAGTGGCAGATTTGGGTGAGTTTACAGGATGGCGACAATTATCAGATGAAGAATTAAATCATAGGATTCAGGAAAGTTCAGAACAAGAAGTGGCGGCTTTTGTAAAAGCATTGACAAAAGGGGAGAGAGAGGAAATTTTTCTTCGGGATACGGATTTAAATAAGACAGTTCAGGAAGTAACCTTTGATGAAAAGGGATATTTCTTAAGTGAAAGGACTTATGTGTTTATGGAGTACCTTCTGACGGAATCCATTCACGCCCAATCCCTTACTGTGTTTGGAAGTAAGACAGGATATTTTTATGCAAAGTATTCTGAGGATGGGCAGATACAGGGAAAAAGGACTAAGATTACCATAGAGGTGAATAATATTACTCCCTGGGTAGCCATGACAGAAAAGCCAACTTATACATTAAAGTCCTCTAATGTAGAGGTATTTAAAATTTCCCAAAATCAGACGGAAACCCTGCCGGATGCCAATGGAGATTATTACTGTATTCGTACCAATTTGATTCGAACCAATGTGCCGGCCCACTATTACCCGGTGTCTTGGGAGGATAATCATTCCCTGTCCGATCATTCAGATATTATCGATTTGGATAAGGTAACCACGGGGCATAGCAGTACGACCTATGATTGCGAATTTGTACTCAAGGTAGATACCAACGGTTGTGGTCTTACCTGGTGGGGACCGGAACAGGCTAACGGTGTAGATTATAGTAGACAATATGAAAAAACGGCATTGCACAACGAAGTGGTGATAGATTTTTCAAAATTTTCGGAAGAGCTGTATATTGATCCCAATGGTGGGAGTTATACCTATACCACAGGTGGGGAGACAGTAAGTAAAAAAAGCAAGTTCCTTTTAGCTACGAAAAAATGCGAAGCAAGTATAGGGATAAAGACTCCGAAGCGTGTGGGGTATCAGTTTAATGGGTGGAAGCTGATACGGAAAAATGGGGGGAGTGGACAGTACGATTCCTCAGAGAAAAAATATTATTTTTGTGGAAAAAAGAAAAATTCAGCTACTACTTTAGAGGCAAAGTGGACAAAAAATACTCCAACCCCCAAGCCCACAGCAACCAGCACGCCTAAGCCTACGGCA
>CACXGE010000014.1 GCA_902767135.1 uncultured Lachnospiraceae bacterium
CGCCCTTGGCGAGGTTCTTTCGAGCCTAGTAGGCGATAAGCTATGAGCACTTAATGACCGTACTTTGGTCATTTACGTGCGATGCATGTCACCGCCCTTGGCGAGGTCTTTTCGAGCCTAGTAGGTGACAGCTATGAGCACTTAGCAACCGTATTTTGGTTGCTTACGTGCGATGCAAGTTCGGATCAAAACTCGGAAGTGATATTCGGTATTTCCTACTCCTGCCAGACTTCCACCAACTCCGGCTCGCTAAAAGTTTCAAAAAATACTTACTGTCTTCGTCTTAGTCTTTATTATTTATATTTTTTTTACCCATATTGTAGTGTTTTCACCGCTATTGTTGATTATATAGCTTTGATTTGGAGTTTGTCAAGTTACGATTTTACAATTTCAAACTCCTGTTGTCCCATAAATCCCGGTGCTACTTCATACTTTTCAAAAACAATCACCGGGTTTCCCGCCTCGTTAATATAAAACTTATTGTCCTCTGTCACCGTAGTAAATCCTCCCATTTCTTCATCAAAGTAAGTATAGTCCTCATTTTCCTCCATTCTTTTTTCCATGTCCACATTTACTTTTAAACCAGTGTATAACCTGGTTTTTACGGTGTTTATGCTATACGGTAAAATTTTTTTCATTATGATACAAATTTAATTCTATTTTATCTGTTCCATCAAAGCCGCAAAATCAACCATATCTCCAATACTATTAGATAGTTCCTTGGGCTTTAATGCATCTACCACATACTTTAACTTTTCCGTAAATTCCTCCTCATTCTGGGCCAGTGCAAATAATTCTGCAGTGTTTCTGGCATCAAACAGTGCATCATGTTGTCGTCCCTTAAATTCAATTCCCGCATATTCTAATGCTTTCTCTAATCCAACGGCTCTGTGTAATCCCAGCTTCTTCATAAATTCCTTTTGAAAGTCATACCATTCTTTCATCATTTCCTGTTCTTTTTCTGTCATGATATAATTTTTTATTTTCATTTCCCTTCTTACCTGTGCATAATCATTTTCACTCCAGGTATAAATCCGGTATTCTTCCCCTGATTTTTCACACCACTTACAAAAATCCTGAAACGCCCGTTCAAACCCCGGTGCTCCAACCACCATATTGGTGGTAATTCCAGTGAGATTTTCATATTTTTTGAAAATCTCTGTGCTATACCGGGGCTTTACATAAGTCTTATAGCTGTTTATCTCCACCATATTCTCATCTAACATCACTGCACCAATTTCTATAATTTCCAATTTACATTTTTTTCGAATTTCCTTATATTTACCGTCCACCGGATTCATTTCCAAATCAAGTATTATGTATCTCAACGAATTTCCCTTCTTTCGTATTTATCTATAAATCAAAAAAAACATCTACAAACAGTATACCATAAGTAACTATGTTTGTAGATGTTTTTTCCTATTTATGTTTAATTTAACCAATTTCCTCGTTACTACTTTCAAGGGACCCACGTCGTGGGTAATGATTCTCGTATTATACCTTCCCATGCCCGCGAGCAGGCAGGACCCGACGCCGGGTGCGTATCAGAGGCGCTTCGGGCGGTGGCCTGCGGGAGGGCTACGAAAAACATCACGAATCATGGTTCTTTTACTTTGTATTGTAATGCTCTGGTTGCGTTTAACACTGCGATAACCATAACTCCCACATCGGCAAAGATTGCCCACCACATATTTACAAATCCTATTGCCCCCAGCGCCAGACATCCTAACTTAATTGCCAATGCAAAGACAATATTCTGATAGACAATTCTCAGAGTTTTCTTGGATATCTTGATAGCTAAAGCTATCTTTGCCGGGTCATCATCCATCAGTACAATATCCGCTGCCTCAATGGCTGCATCCGATCCTAAGGCACCCATAGCTATCCCTAAGTCTGCTCTGGATAACACCGGGGCATCGTTAATTCCGTCTCCCACAAAGGCAAGCTTTTCCTTTGCCCCCTTTTGCTCCAATAGTTTTTCTACCTCAGCCACCTTGTCTGCAGGTAAAAGTTCGCTTTTTACCACATCCACGGACAATTTTTTTCCAACGGCATCTGCCGTTCTCTTAGCATCACCGGTAAGCATCACCACCTGCTTTACCCCGGCCTTTTTTAATTTTTCAACCGCCTCCTTGGCATTTTCTTTTACCACATCAGATATCAGAATATACCCTCCATAAACTCCATCCATTGCTACATGAACCTCTGTTGCTACCTGCTTGGGCTCTGTATAGGAGACATGCAACTTTTTCATGAACTTGGTATTGCCTACATAAATTTTCTTCCCATCTATGACAGCCGAAACACCGTAACCACTGATTTCTTCCACATCTGATACTTTCGAGGTATCAATATCTTTTCCGTAAGCTGTCTTTAAACTTTTACTAATTGGATGATTTGAAAAGCTTTCTACGTAAGCTGCCTTCTCCAGTAATTCCTCTTTTGAAATTCCCTGGGGAACAATATTTGTCACCTCAAATACACCCTTCGTTAAAGTACCAGTCTTATCACACACCACATACTTTGTATCTGCCAGTGCCTCTAAATAATTGGAGCCCTTTACTAAAATTCCTTTGGCGGATGCTCCTCCAATTCCACCAAAAAAGCTTAATGGAATAGATATCACCAGAGCGCAGGGACAACTGATAACCAGGGTAGTCAATGCACGAATGACCCACACAGACCAGTTTGCCGGATTTCCCATCAGCATATTTACAATGGGAGGTAGCAGGGCTAATGCCAAAGCTCCATAGCAAACTGCCGGAGTATAATACTTGGCAAATCTGGTAATAAAATTTTCGGACTTTGATTTTTTCATGCTGGAATTTTCTACCAATTCCAGTATTTTCGATACCGTAGATTCCTCAAATTCTTTGGTAGTTTCGATTTTCAAAAGTCCGGATAAATTCACACATCCACTGATTACTTCATCCCCCGGCTTTGCCTGCCTTGGAACACTTTCCCCAGTCAACGCACTTGTATTTAGTGTGGTAGTACCTTCCACAATCACTCCGTCAATTGGCACCTTTTCTCCCGGCTGAACCACAATAATACTTCCTACCTCCACATCATCCGGGTCCACCTGTATCAGTGCTCCATTTTCTTCTATATTGGCATAATCCGGGCGGATATCCATCAAATCTGTGATATTTTTTCTGCTCTTTCCCACAGCATAACTCTGGAACAATTCTCCTACCTGATAAAACAGCATAACTGCACTGCCTTCCACGTATTCACCCAAGGCAAAAGCTCCAATGGTAGCCACTGCCATCAAAAAATTTTCATCAAACACTTCACCATGGATAATTCCCAACACTGCTTTTCTTAAAATATCATATCCAATAACTGCATATGGCACCAGATATAATATCAGTTGTAAATATCCTTCCACTGGTACAAAATGAAATGTCACCAGCAAAAGGGCTGCTATGATAATACGAAGCATTACCTTTTTTTGTTTCTTATTCATGTGCTCACCAACTTTCTTATCATTTAAGTTAATGATTAACTATCAAACTATAAATATATTTCGCAGTCATCTTCCACTCTCTTACAAGCCTTTACCACTTCCTGCATGACTGCGTCTATATCTACTTCCTCTTCAAATTCCACACTCATCTTCTGTGTCATAAATCCAACGGTAGCATCCTTAACCCCAGCAACTTTTTTGGTTGCCTCTTCCATCTTTGCTGCACAGTTTGCACAATCCACTTCAATCTTATATTTCTTCTTCATAACATGTATCATCCTTTCTGTAATATATATATTATTTTTGTTTATATGAACATTTAATCATATGTTCGTCTTATTGTCAAGGACTATTTACATATTTCTTTGGATTTTTGTTAAATGTACATTTTTGCACGGTCAGCGCAGTAAATGCGCAGACCTGACTGAACTGTTACGAACAGCGCCAGGGAACCGGGTTCCCTGGATCACATATTTCCCCTTATTTCTGCATCTTTTTCCGTGCCACGATACCCGGTTCCCTGGTTCGTTTATGAAAGGGATATCCAAGCCAGCAAATTATAAGAAGCATAGCTGTGTGATTGAAAAATTTCAGATAGATTAACCTAAGGAAAAAAGGAGGTCTATACCGGGTGGTATAGGACCTCCTTCTTACACGAACACCATCTAAATAGCTTACCGTCGACATTTTCAATAGCCCATAACTTTCTGCTATGCTATTAAACTTTTAACTTTTATACTTTTGATTTTTTTCAGAACCATCAAAAACTCTATTTCTTTTCTATTTTTTTCCGCAATACAAGACCGCTCCTATTCCCATAAATCCCCAGACTATCCAACTATACTTGATATCCTGGTTGTGATACCTTCCAATATTCATACGCTTTCTTCAGCATATAATCTTTATCATCGTAGTGTGCTGTTTTACGAATTGTTTTCCTTGTATTTTTGACAGTTACGTATTACATTAACTTCATTAAATTGCACATTTCAATGGCAGAACAAGCCACATCATAACCTTTATTTCCAGCCTTTGTACCTGCTCGTTCAATTGCCTGCTCGATATTATCTGTGGTAAGAATGCCGAATAATACAGGAATTTCAGCTTCCAAAGAAACACAGGCCACTCCTTTGCTTACTTCTGCACATACATAATCATAATGTGATGTAGAACCCTTGATGACTGCTCCTAGACAAATCACCGCATCATATTTTCCTGATTTTGCCATTTTTTTTGCAATCAATGGAATTTCAAAGGCACCTGGAACCCAGGCAACATCAATATCATCTGTGTTTACTCCGTGACGTACACAGGCATCTTCTGCACCGGATACTAATTTGCTTACAATAAATTCGTTAAATCTTGCTGCTACAATTCCTAACTTTAATCCACTTGCTACTACATTTCCTTCCAAAACCTTCATTTTTTCTTCTCCTTTACTTGTTCTTATTTTTTATCATCCTAAGTAACAGTTCAGCCATAGGCTAAACTGTTACGAAATCGGGCAATGCTTACGCATGTAAAATTGCCCGATTTTTGTTAAATACACATTTTTGCACGGTCAGCGCAGTAAATGCGCAGACCTGCCTGAACTGTTACCATCCTAATTACTTATTTATAGTCTGTCATATGCTCCATTTTTTCTTGCTTTGTTTTCAGATAAAACACATCATTTTTCTGTGGCTCCATCTGAATAGGCACTCTTTTTTCAATGGTGATTCCATATCCCTTTAATCCTGTAATCTTCTTTGGATTATTTGTTAAAAGATTTAACTTCTTTGCTCCTAAATCATAGAGAATCTGAGCTCCAATTCCATAATCTCTCATATCTGCGGGAAATCCCAATTTAATGTTTGCCTCTACCGTATCCAGCCCCTGTTCCTGAAGTTCGTAAGCTTTTAACTTATTAATTAAACCGATACCACGTCCTTCCTGTCTCATATATAACAGGATTCCTCTTCCTTCCTTGGCAATCATCTTCATTGCTGTCTCTAACTGTTCTCCGCAATCACATCTCTGGGAACCAAATACATCGCCGGTAAGACACTCCGAATGAACTCTACATAATACAGCCTCGCCGTCTGACACATCCCCCATAGTTAATGCTACATGATGTTCTCCGTTTAATTTATTTACGTAGCCATGAATTATAAATTCACCATACTTTGTAGGCAGTTTTGCACTTGCTTCCTTTTCTATCAAAGATTCTCTCTCTAATCTGTATTTAATTAAATCTTCGATGGTAATCATAGTAAGATGATGTTCCTTTGAGAATTGTTTTAATTCCGTGGTACGCATCATGGTACCGTCTTCTCTCATAATTTCACAGCATAGACCACATTCCCCAAGGCCTGCCAATTTTACCAAATCCACTGTTGCCTCTGTATGTCCGGTTCTTTTTAAAACACCGCCTTCTCTTGCCTGCAGTGGAAACATATGTCCCGGTCTTCTAAAATCCTCTGGTTTTGCATCTGGGTCTTCTACTTTCATGGCTGTAACAGAACGCTCATAAGCAGAAATTCCTGTGGTAGTATCCACATGGTCAATGGAGACGGTAAATGCAGTCTCATGATTATCTGTATTTTTTTCTACCATCTGATTTAACTCCAACCGTTCACAAAGTTCTTTTGTCATAGGCATACAGATTAGACCTTTTGCATAGCTTGCCATAAAATTTACATTTTCCTGTGTGGCATACTTTGCCGCACAGATTAAATCTCCTTCATTCTCTCTGTCCGGATCATCTGTCACCACAATAATCTTACCGTTTTTTAAGTCTTTTAAAGCCTGTTCTACTGTTCCAAAATCGCTCATCTTATCTCTTCCTTCCTACAAACTTTATAAATTAAAATCCTATCTGTTCAGAACTACCGAACAGATACTTAAAATCCATGTTCTCTCAAAAATTCTTCTGTGATTCTGCTTGTGCTTTTTTCTTCTGTCTCCTGTACCGGTTTCATAAGCTTCTCCACATATTTTCCAATAATATCACACTCAAGATTTACCTTATCCCCCAGGTTCTTTGTGGCAAGATTGGTTTCTTTTTGTGTATGGGGAATAATAGAAACCTTAAAACAGTTGTCATCTACATAGGCCACTGTTAAACTGATTCCATCTATGGTGATAGAACCCTTTTCTACAATGTAATGCAATACCTTAGGTTGTGCTCCTATGGTATACCATACTGCATTATCTTCCGGCTTGATTTCTTCAATACTTCCCATTCCATCTACATGTCCCGACACAATATGACCACCAAATCTTCCATCTGCCGCCATGGCTCTTTCTAAGTTTACAATACTTCCACTTTTCAAGCTGCCTAAGGAACTTCTCCTCATGGTTTCTGCCATCACATCTGCAGTGTACTCATTTTCCTTCATGGAGGTTACTGTTAAACACACGCCATTGACTGCAATGCTGTCACCAATTTTCGTTCCTTCTAATACTTTCTTTGCCTGTATGGTAAGAACGGCAGAGTTTTTTCCTGTCTGAACTCCTTTTATTTTTCCCAGTTCTTCTATAATTCCAGTGAACACTTTCTCACTTCCTTTTTGCTAGATAAATAATTCTTATTTCTTAGTTTTATTTTTTTCGTCCATATATACTGCAAGGCACCAACACACCGCTGCTGCTGACCAAATAAAGCCATTCACAAATCTGCCCTCGCAAAAATCAAAAACAGCATTTACTACTGACAATACGGCACAAAGTAAATGGAGGGTTTTCATAAGCTTTGGATTTTTTACCATAACTACTCCTTTCCAGGATAACCTGTAACCAAAATATCTCCGTTGAATTGCTGCACCGCCACATGAGACAAAAATGTGGCATCTGCCATTTTCATAATACCATCCCCACCAATGGGAGACTTTGAATTTCTGCCCCCCACCAGCTTTGGTGCAATATAAACATATACCTTATCAATTAAATGTTCCTTGAGAAGGTTTCCATGAATTTCACTTCCCCCCTCTACCAAAACACTGTCAATATTTCTTTCCCCCAGTAGTTTCATTAATTTTCTCAAATCTACCTGATTGTCTCTACCACATGATAATACCGTAACCCCGGCTTCCTCCAACTTCTGTTTTTTCTTGTCTTCTTCCTGGATTTCAGAACAGGCTACAATGGTTGGAATCTCCTTTGCTGTTTTTACAATATTCGAATCCATTGGAATCCTTAGGGTAGAATCACAGATAATTCTTACCGGATCTGCTCCCTTGGCAATTCTACAATTTAACATAGGATTATCTGCCAGTACCGTTCCAATTCCTACCATGATTCCTGCATATTGTTTTCTTAATTCCTGTACATGATTTCTGCTTACTTCATTGGTAATCCATTTGGAATCCCCGCTGCTGCAGGCTATCTTCCCATCCAGGGTCTGGGCATACTTCATTGCCACAAAGGGAGTTTTATGTTCTATATAGTGGAAAAATATTTCATTTAATTTATCACATTCCTCTTTCAAAATTCCACATTCTACTTCAATTCCTGCTTCCTGTAGTATTTTGACTCCTTTTCCCCCTACTAAGGGATTGGAATCCATACTTCCCACATATACTTTTTTGATTCCTCTTTCTATGATAATTTCTGTACATGGTGGAGTCTTTCCGTAGTGACAACAAGGTTCTAAAGTAACAAAGGCACTGGCTCCTGTCACATCTTCCTTACAGGATAACAAAGCATTTCTCTCTGCATGAAAGCCACCGCATTTTTCGTGATAACCTTCTGCAACAATTTTCCCATTTTTGACAATCACACACCCTACCATTGGATTTGGATTGGTATATCCCATTCCTTTCTTTGCCAGCTCTAGGGCTCTTCCCATATAATATTGTTTTTGTTCTATTGTTAATTCTGAACCTTCCATTGCATCACCTTTTCATTCATCTCACAACTAAAGCCATGAGTGTTCTGTGTCAAATCGAAAAAACCCTGAGATTTCTCTCAGGGTTCTTCGTATGACTATATGCAAAAATACAACAACTACTATTGCATCCTTGCCTTTCCTACTTCTTTCATCCAGACTTTACTGTCGGCTTTGGAATTTCACCAAATCAGCTTTCGCTCGCGGGCTTTACCGCCGGTAGGGAATTTCACCCTGCCCTGAAGTTATTATATTTTCTCGTCTCTATTCAGAGTCGCGCTTTTCCATTACACTGTATTACTATATTGTGAATTATATAACAATACATATAAGATTGCAAGGGAATTGTCCCTATTTTTTCAACGCATCTATTTATTATTTTGCCGATTTATAAGTTCAGTATAAATTTTATCAATAATTTCTCTCTGTTCTTCCGTCTTTATATCGAATTTTCTTGCAAACAAACACCCACTGTTCATCAGTTCCTCATAGTCATTTATGATAAACGTATACGGATTTCCTCTCTTCCAGTCAATATACCTTTGACATGCCCTGTAATCATCATCCATATTATCCATATACAACCTATCTTTAAATTTTGAATTATAGCAAAGGGTCTGAACATAGATTTCGTCTGGTGCAAAGGTATGTTTAAAATTATTTAAAAGATAATCCCAATGTTCCAAAATATAAAATGCAAATTCGTCTGTGATGCTAAACCAGGAAGACCCAAAACATAATTCATAGGGATTGTGTTTTTGTCTGTCCACCCTGCATAATTTCTGAATCCCCACATATATATTCTCTAAGAAGGTACCTAAAACAATCCTTCTTAGCATACTTTCCCCCCTTATATACTTATGGAATCTATGGTCGTACGCATATCTTTCATAAATCCTTTTTTCAATAGGTGGTTTGGATGTGAAATGAACGAATTCCTTTCCATTATTTTTATCAAAAAAATCATGAATCTCATCCTGGGTTTTTAGTGGCATACATGCCCCTGACAGGACATGGTAATATTGATAATTTTCTATTCCATGAGCCATCTGCAAAAAATACATCTGGGCAACCATTAATTTGGGAGTTCCCCATTCCGTGTGAAATCTTTCTGTATAATATAATTTTGACTTCTTTGGAATACGCTCAAAGTAATCAAAATCAAAATCCTCAACTGCTGAATTTATATGAATATAGATATCATTTCTTTCATGATCTAACAACCGGATTAATTTTTCTAATACTGACCAGTTATTAAATGCAATAATTAAATAAGCATGTTTCTTTGACTGTTTCATTGCATACCTTCCCTCTCTTAAATATAAATTAACTACACTAACCCTTATTATACCACAAATTTATAATTTTTTTTATTTTTTTGATATGGCAAAAAACCTTATAAATACAGGCTTTTTTAAGTTTTATTGATATTTTTTGAAATTTTTTTAATTTTTTTCAAAAAAACACTTGCATTTTCTTTTAATGTGTTATATACTATCTCTTGTCTTGAGGCGAACAGTTAAGACAAAACAAAGCGAGCGCGATTAGCTCAGTTGGTAGAGCACCTGACTCTTAATCAGGGTGTCCAGGGTTCGAACCCCTGATCGCGCATTATAAGGTCCTAGTTTGACAGATATTTCTGTTGGGTTGGGGCTTTTTTTTGTGCACAGTTTTGCTATGCTTTCAGCTTTTAAATCATAATTATTATTTAAGATTACATTTAAATCATTGACGTATTACTGTTTTTACTTTACATTAAATATGGAACCATTTTCCATTTTTTTTGAATTTTATAAAGAAGGGAATTTTATTTATGAATGACAATATGACAGAAAACGATGTGACGCAGTCATCACCACCCCAGCAGCTTCAGACAAAGCAGAGTAAAAAAAATGCAATCATAAAAGAAATATTAAGCTATGTAAAAATTTTGGTAGTTACCTTTATATGTGTCTTTATCTTTAATCATTACATTATTGCAAATGCCTTTGTCCCAACCGGCTCTATGGAATCCACCATTGAAACGGGCTCTCGAATATTTATTAATCGACTATCCTATGTAAACTCCAATCCACAACGTGGTGATATAGTTTCCTTTTTATATCCTGATGACGAATCAGAAAACTATTTAAAACGTATTATTGGACTCCCAGGGGAAACCATTGAAGGTAAGGACGGCGAAGTATATATAGATGGAGTAAAATTAACTGAAAACTATATTAAAGATAAAATAGATGAAGATTTTGGTCCGTTTACAGTACCTAAAGATTGTTACTTTATGATGGGAGATAATCGAACCAATTCCTGGGATTCCCGATATTGGGAGCACACCTTTGTCTCCAAAGATAAAATTATCGGTAAAGCTGTCCTCAAATATTACCCACATATTGAAAATCTTTGTGAGAAGTAACCCTATGAAATCATATCAAATTACAGAATACGTACATCATTTTTTGGAATGTCATGTAAAACCTGGTGATATTTGTGTTGATGCTACCATGGGAAACGGCAACGATACCCTGAAACTATGTGAGTTAGTGGGCGAGCAGGGTAAAGTCTATGCTTTTGACATTCAAAAACAAGCATTAGAAAATACAGAAAAACGTTTGAAAGATCATAAAGTTATCCACATTGCCTCCCTGATTTTTGACTCTCATACACATATGGACAACTATATTGTGGAGAATCAGGTAGATTGTATTGTCTTTAATTTCGGATATCTGCCTTCCGGTGACCACAAACTTGCTACCAGACCTGAAACCAGCATAGAAGCAGTAAAACTTGGTCTAAGCCTATTAAAAAAGGGAGGACTGATGTCTCTATGCATTTACAGTGGCAAAGATTCCGGTTTTGAAGAGAGGGAGGCACTGCTTACATTTTTAAAGGATTTAGATTTCAAAAATTATTTAGTGATTTTATCAAGCTACTATAATCGTCCTAACAATCCACCAATCCCGGTTATGATTATCAAACATTAAAAAATACGTATCTGTTCCCTATTTCTGAACAGATACGTATTTTTTTATTTTTCTTTTCTGATATTATCTTCCCTGGAATCCTGTATTTCTTCCGTCTGACTCTGCTCAATCACTACTGCATCTTCGCCCTGGTCCTTGTCTTCCTCACGAACCTTTGACATACTTGCAACGGTGATATCATCATCCATGTTGATTAGCTTCACCCCAGACGTAATTCTACCCAGTATGGAAATATCCTTTACTTCCATGCGGATAATGATTCCTTCTGTGGTGATCAGCATGATTTCCCTATGTTCGTCTACCGCTTTTGCTGCGATAACATTACCAGTCTTTTCTGTAATCTTGTAACACTTGACACCTTTACCACCACGATTTTGTGGAGTAAATTCGCTTACCAGAGTACGTTTTCCCATACCCTTTTCGGATACAATCAATAACGCATCTCCTTGAGTGTGCATTTGCATTGCTACCACTTCATCATCTGCGGTAAGATTCATACCAATAACTCCCATAGAAACTCTTCCTGTGGTTCTAACATCCATTTCATTGAAACGAATACACATACCATGCTTTGTTACTAATAGAATATCCTTCGTATTATCTGTTACTTTAACTTCGATAAGCTCATCATCTTCTCTTAAGTTAATGGCAGCAAGCCCCTTCTTACGAACATTCTCATATTCTGTAATTGCAGTTTTCTTTACAATACCTTTCTTTGTAGCCATAAACAGATATCTGTCTTCTTTATACTCTCTTAATGCTATAATTGCTGTAATCTTTTCTCCAGGCATCAACTGTAAAAGGTTTACGATTGCTGTCCCCCTTGCCGTTCTTCCCGCTTCCGGTATCTCGTATGCCTTGATTCGATACACACGTCCTGTATTTGTAAAGAATAGAATATAATGATGTGTGGTAGCCATCATTAAGTCTTCTATATAGTCTTCATCAATGGTCTGCATACCCTTGATACCTTTTCCACCTCTGTGTTGAGAATGGAAGTTATCTATAGTCATTCTCTTGATATAACCAAGATGAGTCATGGCAATTACTGTGTTTTCTCTTGGTATCAAATCTTCCATGGAGATATCAAACTCA
This sequence comes from uncultured Lachnospiraceae bacterium, assembly GCA_902767135.1. Classification (GTDB taxonomy): domain Bacteria; phylum Bacillota; class Clostridia; order Lachnospirales; family Lachnospiraceae; genus RUG11237. Next base: position 12,410 of record CACXGE010000014.1, read on the forward strand.
TCATATCCAATAGAAGTTCTTCTGTCATCACCATACTTCTGACTAATCAGACTAATTTCTTCCTTGATAACTCCAAGCAACAGCTTTTCATCCCCTAAAATTGCCTTTAAATTTGCAATTTTTTCTACCAATTCCTGATGTTCTGTCTCTAGCTTTTCTCTTTCCAAACCGGTAAGTGCACGAAGTCTCATATCCACAATGGCCTGAGCCTGCACATCTGTCAACACAAATCGTTCAACCAACTTATCCTTTGCTTCATTGGTATTGGCGGAACCCCGGATGATAGCAATAACTTCGTCAATATAGTCTAAGGCAATCAACAATCCCTGTAATATATGCTCTCTTTCCTCTGCCTTATTTAAGTCGTACTTTGTTCTTCTGGTGACAACATCTTCCTGATGCTTTAGATAATAATTCAGCATGTCCAAAAGATTTAACACCTTTGGCTGATTATCTACCAATGCAAGCATAATCACTCCAAAGGTATCCTGTAGCTGCGTATGTTTGTACAGCTGATTTAACAATACGCTGGCATTCACATCCTTACGGACATCAATAGAGATACGCATACCTTCTCTGTCTGATTCATCAATAATTCCGGTAATGCCATCTATTTTTTTATCTCTTACCAATTCAGCAATTTTTTCGATTAATCTTGCTTTGTTTACCATATAGGGAAGTTCTGTAACAATAATCTTGCTCTTTCCATTTGGCATTGCCTCTATATCCGTAACGGCACGAACACGAACCTTTCCTCTTCCGGTTCGGTATGCTTCCTCTATACCTCTGGTTCCCAGAATCTGTGCACCGGTTGGAAAATCTGGTCCCTTGACAATGGGTAAAATTTCTTCGATAGCAGTTTCTCTATCTTCCTCCACCCTGTTATCAATAATTTTTACGACGGCTTCAATCACCTCTCTCAAGTTATGTGGAGGGATATTCGTAGCCATACCTACGGCAATTCCTGTGGTTCCATTCACTAAAAGGTTAGGAAAACGGGAAGGTAGTACGGTAGGTTCCTTTTCCGTTTCATCAAAGTTTGGTACAAAATCTACTGTATCTTTATTGATGTCTGCTGTCATTTCCATAGATATCTTACTAAGTCTTGCCTCAGTATATCGCATGGCAGCTGCCCCATCACCATCCACCGAACCAAAGTTTCCGTGTCCATCTACTAAGATATATCTGGTAGACCAATCCTGTGCCATATTCACCAAGGCACCATAAATAGAACTGTCACCATGTGGGTGATATTTACCCATGGTATCTCCCACAATACGCGCACATTTTCTATGTGGCTTATCCGGTCCATTGTTTAATTCAATCATAGAATACAATATTCTACGCTGTACTGGCTTTAATCCATCTCTTACATCAGGTAATGCTCTCTGAGCAATAACGCTCATGGCATAATCTATGTAGGATTCCTGCATTGTTTTCTTTAAGTCAACCTCATGCACTTTATCAAATATGGTATCGTCCACTGTTTTCTACCTCCTACACATCTAAATTCTTAACATAAACTGCATTTTCTTCAATGAATTCTCTTCGTGGCTCCACCTTATCTCCCATAAGTGTTGTAAACACCACGTCAATATCTGAGTCTCCTTCTTCCATGGTAACTTTTCTTAAAACTCTCTTTTCCGGATCCATGGTGGTTTCCCACAACTGCTCGGCATCCATTTCTCCCAGACCTTTGTAACGCTGAATTTTATTATTATTATCACGTCCAACCTCAGATAAAATCTTATTTAATTCCTCATCGGAATATGCATACCAGACTTTTTTATTTTTTTCCAGTTTGTACAGTGGCGGCTGTGCCATGTATACATGTCCTTCTTTTATCAAATCTGGCATAAAACGATACAAAAACGTAAGTAGCAAGGTACTAATATGGGCACCATCCACGTCCGCATCTGTCATAATAATGATTTTATTATATCTCAACTTGCTGATATCAAAATCTTCATGGATTCCGGTTCCGAAGGCTGTAATCATTGCCTTGATTTCTGCATTCCCATAAATTTTATCTAATCTTGCCTTTTCTACATTCAGAATCTTTCCACGAAGTGGCAATATAGCCTGAGTCGCACGACTTCTTGCACTCTTTGCGGAACCACCGGCAGAATCTCCCTCCACAATGTAAATTTCACAATTTTCTGGATTCTTATCGGTACAGTCTGCCAATTTTCCAGGAAGACTCATTCCGTCTAATGCCGTTTTTCTTCTTGTTAAATCTCTTGCTTTTCTTGCCGCCTCTCTTGCTCTCTGTGCCATAATAGATTTTTCAAGAATAATCTTTGCTACTTGCGGATTCTGCTCTAAAAAGTAAGTAAGCTGTTCACTTACAATACTGTCTACCGCACCTCTCGCTTCGGAATTTCCAAGTTTTTGTTTTGTCTGTCCCTCAAACTGTGGTTCCCCAATCTTTACACTGATAATTGCCGTCAAACCTTCTCGTATATCTTCACCTGACAGATTCTGCTCACTGTCCTTTAAGAGTTTATTGTTTCTGGCATAATCGTTAAATGTTTTTGTCAATGCATTTCGAAATCCAGCTACATGGGTACCGCCTTCCGGTGTGGTGATATTATTTACAAACCCAAAACAGTTTTCTGTATAGGAATCATTGTGCTGCATGGCAACTTCCACATATACATCATCTTTGGTTCCCTCACAGTAAACAATTTCCGGATAAAGGGCTTCTTTACTCTTATTCAGATATTGGACAAATTCTTTGATTCCGCCTTCATAGTGAAACACACGCTCTCTTGTTTCCTCTCCTCGATCATCCTGAAGTACAATTTTTATATTCTTAGTTAAAAATGCAGTTTCTCTTAACCTCTGTTTTAATGTATCATAGTCATAAACAGTTTCTTCAAAAATAGTGGCATCCGGTTTAAAGGTAACCATAGTTCCGGTTTTTCCTAGGGAACATTCTCCTGTTACTTTCAGAGGATACATTACCTTGCCTCTTTCGTATCTCTGGTTATACACTTTTCCATCTTTGTAAATGGTTACTTCCAGCCATTCAGATAGCGCATTTACTACAGATGCACCAACCCCATGAAGACCTCCGGATACCTTGTATCCTCCTCCTCCAAATTTACCACCTGCATGAAGAACAGTAAATACCACCTCTACTGCCGGTTTCCCAGCCTTATGGTTGATTCCTACCGGAATTCCTCGTCCATTATCAATTACTGTTATGGTATTTCCTTTGTTAATTTTCACATAAATAGTATCACAAAATCCCGCCAATGCTTCATCCACTGCATTGTCTACAATTTCATAAACCAAATGATGTAATCCCCTTACAGAAGTACTTCCAATATACATCCCCGGTCTCTTACGTACCGCCTCCAGGCCTTCTAATATCTGAATTTGATCTGCTCCATATTCCGTACTCATGTTTACCTCCTTACGAAATCTTCGTAATTGTCATTTTGAACTGTTCCGTTAACTACTTTTATTACTCTGTTTATTTCAAATCTGTGCTGAATAAATTCATCCAAACCCGTACAGGTAATTACTGTTTGCAAATTTCCAATGGTATTTAACAGATAATTTTGCCTATTACTATCCAACTCTGACAATACATCATCCAATAAAAGTACAGGCATTTCTTTGATTCTTCTTCGGACCAATTCTATTTCTGCCAGTTTCAAAGAAAGTGCTGCAGTTCTCTGTTGTCCCTGAGAACCGTATTTTCTAATATCCACATCATTTATCTTAAAGCAAATATCATCTCTGTGAGGTCCCACAGAAGTGGTTTTCTGCTTTTTATCACGTTCTATATTCTCTTCCAGTTTTGCCTCCAACGTATCTTCTGACTGACTGGGCTCATAATCCACGAAAAAATTTTCTCTATTTCCAGAAAGTTTACTGTGCACCTGGCTTGCAATCTCATTCAATTCTTCAATAAATTTCCTACGTCTCTGAATAATTTCCCTTGCATAATTTACCATCTGCATATTCCAAATGGACAAAGTATCTTCCAGATTTGGCTGAAAATATATTTCTTTTAGCAGCTTATTCCGTTGACTTAAAACCTTATTGTAATTTGTCAGATTATGAAGATACACTTTGTCTAACTGACATAATTCCAAATCTACAAATTTTCTTCTCTCTGCCGGTCCCCGCTTAATAATGTCCAAGTCTTCCGGCGAGAAAAATACAATATTTAAAATTCCTAATAACTCGGAATACCGCTTCACAGGTATCCCATTAATGGCAATTCCTTTGCTTTTATTTTTTCGCAAATGCACATCAATCTGATAAGAGATTCCTGACTTATCTACCATACACCGAAGGTGAGATTCCTCATTACCAAACTTTATGATTTCTTTATCTTTGCTTCCTTTGTGGGATTTGGATGTTCCTGCCAGATAAATACTCTCTAAAATATTAGTTTTTCCCTGAGCATTATTGCCGTAAATAATATTGGTTTTGTCATCCAGTTTTAAAGATAAATCTTCATAATTTCGAAAATTTTTTAATTCTATGGATTTGACTATCATTAAAAATCACTTACCCTCTAGTTACCTTAACCTCTTCTCCTTCAAAAGAAAAAACATCTCCTTCATAAAGTTTTTTCCCCCTTTGAAGTTCGGTATTCCCATTTACTGTCACAAGACCGTCTAAAATAACTTCTTTTGCCATCACTCCGGAATCCACAAGCCCCGCTAATTTCAAAGCCTGTCCTAATTTAATAAACTCATCTCTAATGGTTATTGTTTCCATAAGCACTCCTTTCCAGAAATATATTTCACTATATTGTATTAAAGTTTACCGGTAATACCAGATAAACATATTTATTTTCCTCATCCCGAATAAAGCAAGGTGCTTTGGAATTTACCAAATAGATACATACCTCTTCATCATCAATAACCCGAAGAGCATCCAACAAAAATTTAGGATTAAATCCAATCAAAATATCCTTACCATCTTTTACAATATTAACATTATCATTGATAGAACCGTTTTCTGAATTCACCTTCAATTCCATCACACCATCTTCTATGTTAATTATGATAGGTTTGTTATCATTTCCGGTAATCATAAGAGTACATCTGTCAATACTTGCCAAAAATTCCTTTTTGTTCACTCGTACTTTTGTGGCATAATCAGTAGAAACCATTTGGTCAATTTTAAAATAGTCCCCTTCAATCAATCTTGAAACCACTTTCGTATGATCAAATTCGAATAAAATATGATTCTCTGTCACGTAAATTGAAACCATATTTTCAGCATCACCAGAAAGAATCTTACTAATTTCATTTAAAGTTTTTCCTGGAACTATCACCTTTTTGTGTTCATACTCAGCCGCTAATTCTGTCTTGCGTATAGAGATACGATGTCCATCCAACGAAACCACTTTCAATTCATTTCCGTTAATCTCGAATAATTCACCAGTCATCATTTTATTGTTTTCATTGTCTGCTATAGAGAAAATTGTCTGGCGAATTAGTTCCTTTAATGTAAACTGAGATAATTCAAAGGAAGAATTTTTTTCTACAATTGGTAAATAAGAAAAATCTTCTCCTGATTTTCCTACAATATTAATTTTTGTATTTTCACAGACAAATAAAGTTTCAAAATTATCATTGGTTGTAAGTTCTACTTCACCATTGTCAGGAAGTTTAACGACCAAAGAATAGAAAAATTTTGCATTTAAAGCAATCATACCTTTCTCAATGATTTCACCTTCTACGATAGTCTCAATACCCAGTTCCATATCATTGGCAGTAAATTTAATTTCATTGGTAGTTGCGTCAATTAAAATACATTCCAATATAGTCATGGTTGTTTTGGAAGGCACAGCTTTCAATACAGTATTAACTCCATGTAAGAGATCCGCTTTGTTAAAAATAAGTTTCATTGTGTATAACTCCTTTCCGCCAGGGGAATAAATAAATATATATTAACAATCCGTAATATTCGTATTAGGTTATGTGAATTTGTGAATAACCCTGGAAAACCTTAAAATACAAGGAATTCAGGTTAAAATTAACCAGTGAATAACCTATAAAAACACATGGGATGAAAAAGGTATAACTTTAAGCTAAAAATAAAGTTCACAAAAGGTAAACATGAGATTCACATGTTATCAACATATTAAAGTGGACTAATTTTTTTCTTAATGGTATCAATGGTACTGCTTAAGGATTCATTTTTTTCTATTTCAGCCTGAATTTTATCTGCTCCATGAATAATGGTAGTATGGTCACGTCCACCCAAAAACTTACCAATTGTTTTCAGAGAAAAATTACCATTGTCTCTACACAGGTACATAACAATCTGTCGAGGCAGGACAATTTCAGACTGTCGTTTGCTTGATAAGATATCATTGGCAGAGACATGGAAATGATCTGCCACAACATCTAAAATAAGCTGGGGGGTTACCTCCCTAGGGGTATTAGGAGAAATAATATCTCTCAATTCAGTTTCAGCAAGTTCCACCGTAATAGGTTTTTTCTCCAGTTTGTAAAGGGCAATTAATTTATTTAATGCTCCTTCTAGCTCACGAATATTGGACTTAATATTTGTGGCAATGTATTCAATTACTTTGTCATCAATGTCAAAAGAATCAACTTCTACTTTTTTCCGCAAAATAGCCATTCTTGTCTCATAGTCAGGCAGTGAAATATCCGCAGTAAGTCCCATCTCGAAGCGGGAACGTAATCTTTCCTCAAGGGTCTCAATATCTTTAGGCGGCTTATCTGAGGATATAATAATATGTTTTCTTAAACTATGAAGATGGTTAAAAGTGTGGAAAAATTCTTCCTGGGTACTTTCCTTACCTATAATAAACTGAATATCATCGATTAAAAGAACATCTATATTTCGGTATTTGTCTCGAAATTTACTCATAGATGAACTGTTACCGTTACGAATGGACTCAATAAGTTCGTTGGTAAAAGCCTCACTGGTGGTGTACAAAACCTTAGCTTCCGGATTTTTTTCCAAAATGTAATGGGCAATGGAGTGCATTAAATGGGTCTTACCCAGCCCAGCTCCTCCATACAAGAACAGGGGATTGTAGATTTCTCCTGGTTCTTCTGCAACAGCCAAGGCTGCAGAGTGAGCAAATCGGTTATTGCTGCCGACAATAAACGTATCAAAGGTGTATTTAGGATTCAAATTGGCACGTTCGGCAGCATTTGCAATGGAAAGGGAACCACTTTGTTTAGGTTCTTCTTTGGTTGAAGATACTTCAATATTTGCCGCATCATCCTCACTCAGAAAGAAAATGTTGTATTCTATGCCTGTAACCTCTGCAATAGAAACACGAAGCTGAACCGAAAATTTTCTTTCAATATAACTGATGGCCAGTTCCTTAGGCGTTAAGATATATAAATTATCTCCGTCCAGCTTATAAGGCTTTAATGGTAAAAGCCAGGTGGTATAGGCAATATTAGACACTTCAAATTCCATTTTTAAAGATTGTAAAATTTCATTCCATTTTTCTTGTAAAAGTTCCATAAGATAGTTCCTACTTCCATTTCTTAATAGTTTTCCAGTATATCAAAACAACTACCACAAAATTAACTGTTTATGAGTTGCTACAGGTAAAATCTCCTGTGGGAGATCTGAATTATGTGAATGAATTTTCCATAATATAAGGAAAACTTCACAGATTAATCTAAAAACAGACGATTTTATCCACAATATCAAAAATAAAAACAATTCATCTACTCTATATTATACTAAAATAGATGTTTTAGCAATAAAAAACTTTTATAAACATGTGGAAAACGTTGTGAAAAAAAGGTGAGTATGTGTGATTAACCAGGGGAAAAACCAATGTTTGGGAGAATGGATGAGGTTTTAGTTAAAGTTAATGTGTATAACTAAAAAAATAATATCAACATGCGAAAGAGTGGATAAAATCAAGAAAAAAACTTCAGAAAAAGCCAGTATTAACCTAAAATACAGAAGTTATCCACAAATTGTGCACAAAATGTGGATAAAGTGGATAGTTATGTTCACACTGAATAAAAAATCGCCTCCAAAAGCGCTTAAAATCACAAATCCACATCATTAAAATCACAGGATGTGGAAAGTTTATAAATTTAGGATGTAATGAAGTTTTTGGGTAATTTATAAAAATACAGAAAAAAAATCAAGGATTTACTTGACTTAGGTAAAGGTTATGAATATAATGGGAGTGATGTTTTTTAACAAGATAAGGAGGTGCAATCAAGATGAAAATGACATTTCAGCCAAAGAAGAGATCAAGAAGTAAAGTTCATGGTTTCAGAAGCAGAATGAGTACACCAGGCGGAAGAAAAGTTTTAGCTGCTAGAAGAGCAAAGGGAAGAAAGAAGTTATCAGCATAGGCCGCATTTTCATGTGGTCTTTTCTTCTATATACAATATCAATCAGAAAGGACCACGAAAATGTTGTATTCAGAATCTTTAAAAAAAAGAAAAGATTTCCAGATTGTATACAGTAAAGGAGTTTCCTTTGCAAATAAATATCTGGTTATGTATAAGTATAAAAATCATCTGGAAAAAAACAGAGTAGGAATTTCGGTAAGCAAAAAAGTGGGAAACAGTGTGGTAAGACACCGGCTGACAAGATTAGTCAGAGAAAGTTACCGTTTAAATGAAAAAGAATTTGAAAAAGGGTACGATTATGTAGTAGTCGTAAGAATCAGTGCAAAAAACATCACATACGCTGACATGGAAAGTGCATTACTTCACGTAAACAAATTACACTTAAAGGCACTAAGAAAAAAGGAAGAAAGGTCAGAGTAAATTTATATTAAAATTATGAAAAAAATATTAATCTATTTGATTAAATTATATAGAAAATATCTTTCACCAATGAAAAGAGTAAAGTGTCCCTATTGCCCCACCTGTTCACAGTATGGGTTGGAGGCTATTACGAAACATGGGGCAGTTAAAGGTGGATTGCTGACAGTGTGGAGAATTGCCAGGTGCAATCCATTTTCAAAAGGAGGATACGATCCAGTTCCATAGAAGGAGGAAATGAGTTTGACATTTATTTTATTGACGAAAAATACCACTCCCATTATAGGACAAGCAGCCTGGATTCTGGGCCAGTTGATGAATGGTATTTTTGAAGTATTGTATAAGATTGGTATTCCTAATATAGGTTTATCAATTATTCTTTTTACGGTGATAATTTATCTATTGATGATACCGTTGACGGTGAAGCAGCAAAAATATTCCCGTTTATCTTCACGTATGACCCCTGAGATTCAGGCAATCCAGAAAAAATATGCCAATAAACGTGATGAACAGTCTATGATGAAGATGAACCAGGAGACAAAAGCTGTATATGCAAAGTATGGTACATCACCCACCGGAAGTTGTGGTCAGTTGTTGATCACTTTACCAATTATGTATGGATTATACCGTGTAATTTATAATATGCCTGCATATGTTACAAAAATTAAATTTGTATATGAAGGCTTTGTAACAAAACTGATGGCAACAGATGGTGCAGCAAAATATATACAGGAAGTTGGCTCAACGAAGGGATTTGCCAAGTCTGATTATACATTGTCAAATACCTTTATTGATGTGTTATATAAGTTTAATGATAGTGAATGGGCGGTATTGGCGGAAAAGTTTCCAAGTTTATCAGGGGATATAGCCAGTGTGACAGATAAGTTAGAAGAGTATAACACATTTATGGGAATAAATATTGGAAATTCTCCATCAAGTATTGTGGGTCAGGCAATCAGTACGGGAACCTATACATTATTGATTGCGGCCATTGCTGTACCGGTACTTGCTGCATTGACTCAGTGGATTAATTTTAAACTGATGCCACAGCCTGAAATGAATAATAAAGACAATGAACCTAACCCAATGATGCAGTCTATGAAGATGATGAATGTTACCATGCCGGTAATGTCTGCAGTTATGTGTTACAGTATGCCACTTGGATTAGGCTTGTACTGGATTGCAGGACCTGTGATTCGTTCTATTATCCAGTATTTTACAAATAAGCATCTTGATAAGGTTGACTTCGATGAGGTAATCCGTAAGAATGTGGAAAAGGCAGGTAAGAAAGCACAAAAGCCTGGTTTGATGGAAAGGGCTATGGCTGAAGCTGCAAAAATGAACGAACAGACAAATGGAAATGAAAAAAAACAAGGTATGAGTCAGGCGGAAAAAGAGGAAAAACAGAAAAAAGCAAATGAATATTATAAGAATGCATCGATGAAACCAGACAGCATTGCAGCAAAAGCAAATATGGTTAGAAAGTATAACGAAAAAAATAAAAAGTAGGGGGAATTGCAAATGGAATATATTGAGTTTACAGCAAAAACAGTAGAGGATGCGATTGTGCAGGCAGCTCTTCATTTTGAAGTAAGCAGTGAAATGTTGGATGTAGAAGTGATTGAAAAGGGGAGTACAGGTTTTTTAGGTATTAATAGTAAAAAAGCGGTAATTAAGGCAAAAAAGAAAGAAACCGTGGAAGATAAGGTTCGGGACTTTATAAGTGATGTATGTAAGACTATGAATCTCGAAGTCGAGATGATATCAAATTATGATGAAAATACCAAAGATATGGAGATAGAATTAAAGGGACCCGAGATGGGAGTTCTGATTGGCAAGAGAGGAAAGACTTTAGATGCACTTCAGGATTTGGCTCGTATTGTGGCAAACAAGGGTACTGAAGACTATGTTCGGGTAAAAATTGATACTGAAAATTACAGAAAGCGCAGAAGAGATACCATTGAAAATCTTGCAAAAAATATTGCGCATAAGGTGAAAAAAACAAGAAAAAGTGTTTCCTTAGAGGCAATGAATGCATATGAAAGAAGAATCATTCATTCTGTTCTACAAAATGATAAGTATGTAACTACTTACAGTGAGGGAGAAGAACCATACAGACATGTAGTGGTAGCATTGAAAAAATCGTAAAATCGTAAAATAAAAAAATACACTTAAAATCTTAGTATTTTAAGTGTATTTTTTTCAAGTACTAATTTATATTTTGTAAGATTCCATTGACTAAATTTACAGAGTGAGCAATGGCCTTCTTTTCAAAACTTGGATAATCTTCCGTTGCAGAATCATCTGCTTTATCAGAGATTGCCCGTAGAATAACAAAGGGTATGTTATTGAGGTAAGCAGTCTGGGCAATAGCAGCTCCCTCCATTTCGGTACAAAATCCCTGGAAATTTTCTATAATATGTGCTTTTACAGTCTTATCAGAAATGAACTGGTCACCACTGACAATGCGACCTACGTGGGTTTCAATTTCAGGGTTTACCTGATGGCATACTTTACCTGCAATGTCAATTAGAGTTTTATCAGCAGTAAAGGAGAGTACTTCCATACGTGGAATCTGTCCTAAGGGATAGCCAAATCCGGTTGCATCCATATCATGATGTAAAACATCAGAAGATATGACAATGTCTCCAATATTTATTTTGGAGTTCAAAGAACCCGCAATACCAGTATTGATTATGGCGTTTACATTATAAATTCCGGCAAGGATTTCGGCGCAGACGGCCGCATTCACTTTTCCGATACCGCTACGAACAACTACAACATCTTTTCCCTGAAGTGTTCCCTCAAAAAATTCCATAGATGCTAAAGTTTTGGTGGAAGTTACTGTCATGTCTTTTTTTAAAGCAGCAACTTCTTCATCCATGGCACCGATAATACCTATTTTGTTCATTTTGTAACCTCTCTTTTCATTTATTTTTTCGCATCTATTCTGTGATAATGAACAGATACGCATTTCAAAGCTAGAAATCATTATATCGTATTTGCACTGGTGAGACAAGATATTATTTTTATACCAATCGGTATAGAACTTTTTTCGTTGAGAAAAAGAAAAGAGTCTGATATAATAAAAAGTTAGTGTAGTTATTATTTTAGGTTAGTATTTCATCAAGTAAAGAGGATTTTTTATGAATACAAATACAATTGCAGCCATTGCAACGGGCATGACAAACTCCGGGATTGGTATGGTAAGAATTTCCGGGGAGAATGCTTTAGAAGTTATAGATAGAATTTATAGGGGAAAACATAAGCTATCCACCCAGGAAAGTCATACCATACATTATGGACATATTTATGATGAAGAGCAATTGGTAGACGAGGTGTTAGTCTCTATTATGCGTGCACCGAAAACCTATACCGGAGAAGATACGGTAGAAATCAATTGTCATGGTGGAATGTTAGTGGTGCAGAAGGTTTTAGAAACCGTGTTGAAAAATGGAGCACAGATGGCAGAACCAGGAGAATTTTCCAAAAGAGCCTTTTTAAATGGAAAAATGGATTTATCAAAGGCTGAGGCCGTGATGGATTTAATTCATGCAAAGTCAGAATATGCCTATAAAAATTCTCTGAATCAATTATCCGGGGGATTAAAGAAAAAAATCAAGGAATGCCGTGAAAAGGTATTGTATGAGATTGCATTTATTGAGTCTGCCCTAGATGATCCGGAACATATTTCACTGGAAGGATACAATGAAAAATTAATTCAGATTACAAGACAGTTACAGGAAAAAATCGTCTCCATGCTTGCTTCTTTTGAAAATGGAAGAATCATGAAAGAGGGGATTAAGACAGTTATAGTGGGAAAACCAAATGCTGGAAAGTCCTCATTACTGAATATGCTTCTAGGGGAAGAGAGAGCCATTGTAACAGATATTGAGGGAACCACAAGAGATGTGTTAGAGGAAAGTGTGAATCTTGGTGGAATTAAGCTGTTGCTTATGGATACTGCAGGGATAAGAAAGACAAAGGATACCGTGGAAAAGATTGGAGTAGAACGGGCAAGAACTTACGCAAAAGATGCAGATTTTGTGCTATATGTAGTAGATGGCACCAAACCATTAGATGAAAATGATTTGGAAATCTGTGAAATTCTAAAAGAAAAAAAATCCTTATGTCTGTTAAATAAAATGGATTTACAAATGGTGATAGATGAAGCAGAAATGAAAAAACATACCCAGGGTGAAGTTTTATCTATCTCAGCAAAAGAAGGAATTGGGATGGATACTCTGGCAAAAAAAATCAAGGAGTATTTTTTCAAAAAAGAGATTGATTTTAATGATGATATATATATCACAAATGTAAGACATAAGAATTTACTGGAACAGGCATACGAAAGTATGAAACAGGTAGAACAAAGTATACAAGATCAAATGCCGGAAGATTTTTATTCCATTGATTTAATGAGTGCATATACATTCTTAGGATATATTTTAGGTGAAGAAGTAGAAGATGATTTGGTAGAAGAAATTTTCTCAAAATTCTGTATGGGAAAATAATAAGGAGAAGAAAAATGTCGGTAAAAATGTTAAAAAAGACATATGATGTGGTAGTAGTGGGAGCAGGACATGCAGGCTGTGAGGCAGCACTGGCAGCAGCTAGAATGGGACTGGAAACAATTATTTTTACAGTTAGCGTAGACAGTATTGCGTTAATGCCATGTAATCCAAATATTGGTGGAAGCTCTAAGGGACATTTGGTGAGAGAAATTGATGCCCTGGGTGGTGAAATGGGAAAAAACATTGATAAAACCTTTTTGCAGTCAAAAATGTTGAATGTGTCTAAAGGTCCGGCAGTTCATTCTCTACGGGCACAGGCAGATAAGGCAGAGTATTCTAAGAGTATGAGAGAAGTATTGCAAAATCAGGAGCACCTTACCATCAAACAGGGAGAAATAACAGACATTATTGTAGAAGATGGCATATTAAAAGGCGTAAAGAGCTATACAGGAACCATATATGAATGTAAGGCTGCAATTCTGTGTACCGGGACTTATTTAAGAGCCAGATGCCTTACCGGGGAAAATATTACCCATACAGGTCCAAATGGTTTGCAGGCGGCAAATCATTTGACGGACTCCCTAAAAGAAAACGGAGTAGAAATGTTTCGGTTTAAAACGGGAACACCAGCCAGAATGGATGGCAATTCCATAGATTTTCAGAAAATGGAGCCACAATTTGGGGATGAGAGAATTACACCTTTTTCTTTTTCTACAAATCCGGAGGATATACAAAAAGAGCAGATTCAATGCTTTTTGACATATACCAATGAAGACACCCATAACATTATTCGGAATAACTTAGACCGCTCGCCAATCTATGCAGGTATTATTGAGGGGACGGGTCCAAGGTACTGTCCTTCCATTGAAGATAAGGTAGTAAAGTTTGCAGATAAAAACAGACATCAGGTCTTTTTAGAGCCAGAAGGTTTGTCTACCAACGAGTGGTATGTAGGAGGTATGTCAAGCTCTCTTCCAGAGGATGTGCAGGAGGAAATGTATCATACCGTTCCAGGATTGGAACATGCCAAAATTGTAAGAAATGCCTATGCTATTGAATATGATTGTATCAATGCAAGGCAGTTGAATCCAACTTTGGAATTCAAAAAAATCAAGGGACTCTTTAGCGGTGGACAGTTTAATGGAAGCTCTGGATATGAGGAAGCTGCCGCTCAGGGATTAATCGCCGGAATTAACGCAGCATTAAAAACTCTGGGCCGTGAAATGATTGTGTTAGACCGTTCAGAAGCTTATATGGGGGTTTTAATTGATGACCTGGTTACTAAGGAAAACAGAGAGCCTTATCGTATGATGACCTCAAGAGCAGAATACCGTTTATTACTAAGACAGGATAATGCAGATATGCGTCTGTCCGAACTTGGATATGAAATCGGATTGATTTCTAAAGACCAGTATGAGCTTTTAATGAAACGGAAAAAAGAGATTGAAAAAGAAATAGAGCGATTGGAACATACCAATGTGGGAGCAAATGAGAAAGTACAGTCATTGCTTCGTGAACATAACAGTACAGAATTAAAGTCTGGTACTACATTGGCAGAACTGATTCGTAGACCGGAATTAAATTACAATATATTAGCTCCCATTGATTCAGAAAGAACCAACACAGATTATCGTGTGGCGGAACAGACAAATATATCCATTAAATACAAAGGGTATATTGACAGACAGAAAAAACAGGTAGAACAGTATAAGAAGCTGGAAAATAAAAAAATTCCTGAAAATTTTGACTATGATAAGGTAGGAAGCTTAAGAATAGAGGCAAGACAAAAGTTAAAGGAATTTATGCCGGTATCCATCGGACAGGCATCCAGAATTTCAGGAGTCTCCCCCGCAGATATCTCTGTATTGTTAATATATTTATCACAAAAGTAGAAGGAGAATTATGGAAAAATATAATACAATATCTTTTGAAAAAGGATTGCAACAATTAGATTTGGAATTGTCACCAAAACAGATAGATCAGTTTTTGAAATTTTATGAGCTTTTAATTGAGTGGAATAAGGTGATGAACTTAACAGGAATCACAGAGTTTGAGGAAGTGATAAGCAAACATTTTTTAGACAGCCTGTTGTTAGTCAAGGCCTACGATATGAGTAAGGTAAAAAGCATAATAGATGTGGGGACAGGAGCAGGATTTCCAGGAATCCCATTAAAAATTGCTTTTCCACAAATAAAGTTTGTATTAATGGATTCTTTGGGGAAAAGGATCAAATTTTTGCAGCAGGTTGTGGATAACTTACAATTAGATGGTATTGAACTGGTTCACAGCAGAGCAGAGGATTTGGCAAAGAATAAAGAATATCGGGAAAACTTTGATTTAGCAGTTTCCAGGGCGGTAGCAAACCTTTCTTCTCTTTCTGAATATTGTATTCCTTTTGTAAGGATTGGCGGAGCGTTTGTTCCATATAAGTCAGACAGTGCCATGATTCAGGAAGAAGTAAGCGCAGCAACAAAGGCAATCGGAATTTTAGGCGGAGAATTAAAAGAATGCAAGGAAGTGTTACTTCCTGACACAGAGATTAAGCGAAGCTTTATCATGATAGATAAGAAAAAAAGTACAAAAAAGCAGTTTCCTAGAAAGGCAGGAATGCCAACAAAAGAGCCGTTGGCATAAAAAGAAAAAAGGGAACTGTTCAGGCCAGGTCTTTGTGTTTCATGCACTATCATAAGAAAATGTAAGTTAAAAAAATCGGGTAATTTTGCATATGCAAATATTGCCCGATTTTTTCAACTTGTATTTTAATTATAATAGCGTTTAGTATAATAATATATTTAATTGTTCCAGTAATTCTTCCGGAGTTTCTAATTGGGGAAGATGCTTTGTTTTGGCAATTAAAAAGGTTTCAATAGAAGAATTATAATGGGTATAATTCTCAATTGTAGTATGAATATCCTCCTCTTTTTCACCGCCGATAATTATCATACTGTTATCTATATTTTTCAAAGCGTGAACAATATTTAAATTGGTGTAACGGCCTTTAATACTGGAAAAGAGGTATTTTCCTTCTTTCAAATTGGAAGACTCGTAGTAAGTGTTAATATATTCTTCTTTTACCTTGAATGGATTAAAGAAATATTTTTCAATAAACTTATCATCCATATGATTTCTCATTGCATACATATTGTAAAGTAAAGTGCCCAAGATAGGAAGGTCCACAAAAAATTTTAAGGTTTTGGTTCGTTTAGAAGGAATCTCGTTCAATCTGTACAGACTGGTTGGATTTATCATAATAATTTTGTTAAACAGGCTATTATCATTAGTACAGGCAGTAATCACAAATGGAGAAGAATCCCCGGTTACAATCACGTCCGTTTTGTGTCCTATCACATTTTTTATAAAGTCAGAAACCATTTGTACATATAAGAAATTGGTATAAGTTAAATTAGGTTTGTCTGAACGACCGCAGCCTAACAAATCTAAAGTATATACCGTATGTTTTTTTGAAAGCTCATCTGCAATTTCACACCATTCATATCCCGAACTGCCTGTAGTCAAATCGTGTATCAATAATACAGGACTGCCTTCACCGGTTTTGGTATAAAATACATTACCAAAACGCCAGTCATAATATTGTCCGGAAGTGGTCTTTAAAAGTTCACGTACGGTTGCACTGAATTTAAGAAATTTATTTAATAAATGTATCGCTGCAATGCTACCAGCAGTTAATAAAACAAAATTTTTAATATGTTTCTTCATCTGAGTTGCTCCCTTCTAACATGGTATATTTAAATATTATAATATATTATTTCGTAAGAAACAAGTAAAAGCAGACATCCGCAATATATATATTTACATAGCTGTTCAGAGTGGATAAACAGCTACGTAAATGGGGTCATGCCGACAAATGCAAAATTGCCCCATTTTTGTAAAATTTATATTTTTCTACGGACTAAGTAGTAAATGCGTAGTCCTGTACTGAATAGCTACATATTTCCTAGGGTTTACAAAAATGTAAAAAAAATTTGTTTACTAGCAACAAAAAGTTATAATCCCAGAGTTTTTGGTTGTGTTTAACCCTAAAATCCCTTATAATCAAGATATTGAGTACATATAATAGAGAAAGACAGCAACTAAAATCTTTCTAAAACAATATTGATGAAATATAGTGGGGGATTTTAAGTGGAAGAAAAAAATATATCTAAAAAACAGAGTGAAATAGAAAAAAAGATTTACGAATATTATCAGCAGACAGTAGAAGAAAGAATGAAGAAGGAGATTTCCTTAGATGCTGATGAAGTAACATTAGAAGGTCTGAAAAAAAATATTGCAATTTATAAAGAGCAGGCAGATGATCTTGCTTTGTTTACACCAAAATTAAATTCGGAATCTGAAAAACAAAAGAGGGAACAATCAGTAAAAGAAAAATGTCAATTGGAAGAAGTTATTGAGTGGAAACAAGAAGAAATCCAATCTTACAAGAGACAAGAAGAAAATCTCCGAGAGATTATGAATTGGGTTAAGTCCTTGCCTCTAGATAAAATAAATGAGAGTAAGGGGGAGAGTGAGGAAAATTCTGAATCAGAAAAGCTAAAAATGTTGCAAGTGCAGGAGATGGAAAGAAAACGAATAGCAAGTGAATTACATGACACTGCAGCCCAAAGCTTGATTGCTGTATATAACAAAATGGAACTGTGCTATCATTTAATTGATATAGATAGTATTCGTGCCAAACTTGAAATTCAAACCACAAAGAAATATATTAAAGATATTATAGCGGAGATAAGGGAAACCATCTATAACTTAAGACCTATGTCTTTTGATGACATTGGACTAGATACCACGCTTAGCCAATTGGTAGACAAAATAAAAAATGATTCCCACATAGGAGTATCAATAGTGAATCAAGAAATTTTGGAAGAATGTTTACATGATAATCTAGTAAAATTGACTTTATTTCGTATTTTGCATGAGGCGTGTATCAATGTAGTAAAGCACGCAAAAGCCAAAACTCTTTCCGTTTTATTTGAAAAGAAAGATAATATATTAAGTATGGTTATAGAGGATGATGGAGTAGGATTTGATGTAATATTAACAGAAAAAGGTCAGGAAAAAGATAATCTTGGGTATGGAATTCCTATGATGAGAGAAAGAGTATATTTACTCTCAGGTACAATGCAAATTGAATCCAGAATTGGCATAGGAACAAAAATAACCATTAATATACCATTATTAGAGGAGGACAAGTATGTCTGTAAAAGTAATAATAGCAGATGATCATTCTATTATACGAGAAGGATTAAAGCAGTTATTGGAAATGTCGGGAGAGATTGAAGTGGTAGGGGAAGCCGGTGACGGAATTCAATGTTTAAATGTATTAAAGAAGGTGACCGCAGATATTTTGTTGTTGGATATCAATATGCCGATTATGAATGGACTTCAAGTTCTAGAAAAAATAAATAAGTCACAATTAAAAATTAAAGTGTTAATTTTAACAGTACATAATGAAATAGATTATTTAATAAAAGCAATTGACATTGGGGTAGATGGATATTTATTAAAAGACGCAGGATCCAATGAATTGAAAAAAGCTATATTTAAGGTGACAAAAGGAGAGAAGTACATACAACCTGAATTGACACCACTATTAAATCAAAAGTTGGTGGAAAAAGAAACAGATTTGGATAAATTGCACTCATTGACAAAAAGAGAAATGCAGATTCTAAAATTAATTGCGGAGGGGCTGTTCAATAAGGAAATAGGAGATCGGTTAAATATTAGTGAGAGAACGGTTAAAAATCATGTATTCAATTTATTTAAGAAAATTGGTGCCTCAGATCGTACACAGGCGGCAGTCTTTGCAATTAAAAATAATTTGGTAGATATTAAATAAAAGGAGATGTTTCACGTGAAACATCTCCTTTTATTTAAGGTAGAGGAAATGAAATTGCTGGTTTCATAATATACTGTATTTTTATTAGAACTTAAATCTATCTCAAATTTTATATTTTAAAATATAAGTCAGTATATACATATTATCTAAAAAAACTATAGTTTATCCTTGATGCTAGATTGTATAAATTATCCTGAAGATATAAAGCAACCGTAAGTATTTGTACTAGTTTCAGTGTTAGCTTTTGACATTATAGGGGTATAGAACAAAATCTTTTTGAAACTAGATTGTTATCCTTTACTAAATTAACAGTAGCTGTTTGATAGCTTTGAAAGAAAGTAATAAAACTTTTAAAAAGTGAATTTACTAAAAAAGTTCCTAACTTACTTGAATGAAACGATACGTGATGGTAAATATATTTATAACCCCCTTTTTGCTTTTTATAGAAAAGATGTAACTGTTTAGAAGCTACTTACTCTGCCAGATTTTTGTGAAATGCACATTTTCTTACGGTCTCAGCAGTAAATGCTGAGACCTGTACTGAATAGTTACGAAAATTCTTTGTTTTGCAAGTGAAATTTTATGGAGAAACCATTTTTGTGATTTTTGCTTGGAATTTGGAAGATACTGAACAGATACAAAAATAATAAAGAATTAACGTATCTGCCAACAATTCTGAGTAGATACATTAAATCGGGTAATAATTGCAAATGAAAGATTGTTGGCAAAAGACGTGTAAAATCAATAACAGTTTAGGTAAGTCTGCCCATTTACTGCGCTGACCGTGCAAAAAAAGTGTATTGAACAAAAAACGGGCAATTATGCATGCGTAAGCATTACCCGATTTACTAACAGTTTAGACTATGGCTGAACTGTTACTAAAATTATGTATAAGATACAAGATTCAAAAGGCAAAATTTGTTTCTACTTGTATAAGAAAACACAAATTCTATTTTAATCCACTTACTGAGAACATAGTATTTTATCTTAGTAAATTAGCAAAAAACCAACGTATGTAGATGTATGATAGTTGAGTAGTCATGGAGCAATAAGTGTATTAAATAAAGAGCTAATTATCTTTTAAACCTCCTTTTTTATATAAATCTAAATAATAGATACAAAATGTTTCACGTGAAACATTTTCTTACGGCCTTTGCAGTTGATTATGAAAATCGTACTAAAAAGGTATAATCTCACTTTATCTGCTGGGTTTATTGTAACTGTTTAGACAGGTCTGCGCATTTACAGCGCTGACCGTGCAAAAATATGCGTTGAACAAAAATCGGGCAGTTTTGCGTGCGTAAGCATTGCCCGATTTCGTAACAGTTTATTTATGGTGCAGTACGAAGCTTATAAAATAAGATAATTATGTTCTGTCTTATGGAATGACTGTAAAAAATAAATTTGTATTGTAAAAAACTAACTTAAAATAGTTATTACATGTAAAAATATCTTGTAAAGTACACTAGTAAAACATAAGATAGATGTGAGAAGGTTTATTCTAAAGAAAAAGAAAGAAAATAGATACTTTAATTAAGTAAAAGAAAAATGTGATTTCTGCTTCATTATAACAGATGGTATAATACATATGCACTTGTTTACTATATCAAATTCAGCTAATAAAAAAATATTTCTATAATACATAAAGGAAAATCGCGTACCATTCCATCTTTGTTACATGGGTAACGGCAAGTGTTAAGTTCCTTCTTACAGTAACCAACAGATAGAAGTAAAGAATACTAGTATAGTAAATTGGAAGATAGTAATAAATATTGTTAAGATAATTTTTGAAATTGTTTGTAAATGAAAGTTGCTCCAACACCTAAACAGTTATATTATTATATTTAATGTGTAATTGCATGCTGTAAGTGTAAAAAAAGTTCAGAACTGATTTCGACTTGCAGATTAATAATTCTATTTGATGCCCTCACACATAAGATCGAGTAGTTGCTTTTTTTGAAACATTTATGAAAGTTAAATATGTATAGAATTTTAGGTGCTTTGTAGCAACGGAGCAATTCAGACGTCAGATAAGAAACAATACCTTTTGCATTAATCATTATTGTAGAAAAAATAGAAATGTTTCACGTGAAACATTTTCTGATTTCTTTTTCAAAATAGATTGTTTTACTTCTGTATGTGGTGTATAATGAAAAACAGGTGATTAAGTAAAAGATAGAAGGGTGAAAGGCGATACAAATGGGAAGAATTATTGCAATAGCAAATCAGAAAGGTGGAGTTGGTAAAAGTACCACATCAATCAATCTTTCAGCAGCGTTGGCAGAATATGGAAAAAAGGTATTGGTGATTGACTGTGATCCCCAGGGAAATACTACCAGTGGATTTGGTATAGAGAAAAATGAAGCAGAAAAAACATTGTACGAGCTAATGCTGGGAGAATATACCATAGAAGAAACAATACAGGATGAGGTGATAGAGAATCTTTCCATTATTAGCTCTAATGTGGACTTGGCTGCGGCTGAGATAGAACTTATTGGCATAGAAGAAAAAGAATATATTCTGAAAAATCATGTGGAGAAAATAAGGGATAATTATGATTTTATTATTATTGATTGCCCCCCATCTTTAAATATGTTGACTGTAAATGCAATGACAACTGCAGATACGGTCCTGGTTCCAATACAATGTGAGTATTATGCATTAGAGGGATTAAGCCAACTATTGCATACCATAGAATTGGTGAAGGAGAGGTTAAATCCAGAGTTGGAAATGGAAGGTGTTGTATTTACCATGTATGATGCGAGAACAAATCTTTCTTTGCAGGTAGTGGAAAATGTAAAAGAAAATTTGAATCAAAATATATACAAAACAATTATTCCCAGAAATGTGCGTCTTGCAGAAGCACCAAGCCATGGATTGCCAATAACAAAGTATGATGCAAAATCAGCAGGAGCGGAAAGCTATATGATGTTGGCTGAGGAAGTCATCAATCGAGAAAATGAGTAATTCTCTATATAAGATTAAGACTATTGAGAATTAAAGTGTGGATAGGAAAGTAAAAAGAAAAGCATCACAAAAGATGTATATATGAAAGGAAAAAACATGGCATCAAAAAAAACAGGTTTAGGAAAAGGCTTAGATGGAATGATTCAAAAGAAAAGTTCCACAGCCGCAAAAGGGGAAGTGGTAAAAGAGGTTGTAAAAGAAGTTGTCAAGGAAGTTGAAGTCATCAAAAATGAAATGATGGTGAAAATAGGTCAGGTAGAGCCAAATAGAGAGCAGCCAAGAAAAGAGTTTAATGAAGACGCCTTGATTGAATTATCTGAGTCTATTAAGCAGTATGGAATCATTCAACCGTTAATTGTGAAAAAGAGAGAAAAATATTATGAAATTGTAGCAGGAGAGAGGCGATGGAGAGCAGCCAAGATGGCTGGATTAAAAGAAGTCCCTGTAATTGTAAAAGATTATACAGAACAGGAAATTGCTGAAATTGCCTTGATTGAAAATCTTCAAAGAGAAGATTTAAATCCCATTGAAGAAGCAATGGCATATAAAAGACTGTTAGAAGAATTTCATCTTAAGCAGGACGAAGTTGCGGAAAAGGTATCCAAGAGCCGAGTTGCCGTAACCAATGCTATGAGATTGTTGAAGCTTTCTGAAAGAGTACAAAAGATGTTGATTGATGATATGATTAGCAGTGGACATGCCAGGGCATTACTTGCAGTGGAAGATGAAGAAAAACAGTACATGATTGCAATGAAAATATTTGATGAAAAGCTTAGTGTGCGTGAGACAGAAAAGCTGGTAAAAAACCTGGATAAAAAAGTAAAAAACAAAAAAATAGAAAAACTTAAAGATGAGGCTATCTACCAGGATATTGCAGAAAAGATGAAAGCAATTTTGGGTACGAAAGTAGAGATTAACAGAAAGACAAACACTACTGGAAAAATAGAAATAGAATATTATTCTGAGGATGAACTAGATAGAATTATCGATTTGTTACGTCAGATTAAACAGTAAAGAGGTAGAAGAAATGAACTTATCAAATGTAGAAAATATAATTCAGAATAATTTGTTGATTGGAACAGCGGTATTTGCTGCTGTAATAGTTTTGCTATTGATATTAAACATTGTGGCTTTGATGAAATTGGGGAGTTTAAAAAAGAAATACAAAGCCTTTATGACAGGAAAGGATGCAGAAAGCCTGGAAAAAACCATTATGGAAAGGTTTAGCCAGATTGACAACCTAAAGCTCCAGCAGGAAATGCAGGGAAGAGATATTGACACGTTAAAAGAGACAATTCTTAAGGTATATCAGAAGTTTGGAATGGAGAAGTATGATGCGTTTAATGAAATGGGAGGAAAATTGAGCTTTTCTTTGGCAATGCTTGATCAGAGAAATAATGGATTTTTGTTAACAACGGTTCACAACACAGGGAGCAGTTATACTTACGTGAAAGAAATTGTTGATGGAAAGTCAGAAATTAACTTATCAGAAGAAGAGGCCAAGGCGCTGGATAAAGCTATCAATGTAAGGTAGAGATATGGAAAAGGTAAAAGTAGCGAAACTAAAGGGTGGAGAAGTATTAGCTAAGCCAATTTTGTTGGACATGGGAACTGTTTTAATCTGTGAAAACACAGAATTAAAAATGGATTATATTGAAAAGTTAGCACAACTGGGAGTTGACTACGTTTATATCAAGGAAAAAGAAATAGAACAAAGAGAAGTAGAACAGGAAGAAAAATCTACCATTGAAGAACAGGTCCGACAAGAATACAGTGAGAAAGTAAAAGATTTACTGGAAAGACATATTCACAATAATAATGAACATATAGGGGAATTGGGGGCAGTGGCAACATCTATATTTGATGAGGTCATTGAACAAAAGGAAGTATTAGACTGTGTAATTGAAATTCATGAACGTAGTGCGGATTTGTATGAACATTCGGTATCTACCTGTGTTCTCTCCGTATTGACGGCACTAAAGCTTGGGATTACGCCAAATGTGGCGAAAGAGATAGCGATAGGGAGTTTATTGCATGATATAGGAATGAGATATATTGATGTAAATTCTGTAGATGTGGAATTGGAAGATATGAGCGCCTATGAGGCTGCGGAATATAAAAAACATCCAGTATATGGGTATTCGGCATTGGAAAAAGAAGGATGGGTATCAAATACTGCAAAATCCTTGATTATATCACATCACGAGTGTATTGACGGAACAGGATATCCATTGCATAGCAGAAACAACGATGAAGTTAGACAAATTTTGGCTGTATGTGACACCTTTGATAGTATGATTTGTGGTATTGGACATAAAAGAAGAAAGGTACATGAAGCCATAGAGTATATCAGATATTATGCTGGAACAAAATATAATAAAAAGGTATGTGACATTTTTTTAGAATTTATATTTCTTTATCCTAACGGAACACGGGTGCTTTTAAACGATGGAAGGGTAGCAAAAGTAATGAAACAGAACAAAACATTAAAGGAACGACCAGTAGTTTGTATTGAAAAGACAAAAGAAATTGTAGATATGATGAAAGTTAGGAATATTTTTATTGAAAAAATAATATAGATGGTTTATAATAAGCTAGTTATGGTTGTTATGGATTTTGTAGGATTGTGAAGAAGATGATATGCATAAATATTTAAGAGCAGTTGGATTTAGTCAGATGAAACGAAAAAAAGAATTAAAATCCTATGTAAAAGAAATCGTAAAGAAACCAGATTTTACACAGATTAGCCAGATAGAGGGAGAAGATATTTTTGCTCAGATATACAAAGAGTATGCACCCAATATGGGAATCATGGTTTGCGGTTTAATTAATGAAAAAGATGAGTTTGAGTTGGAATATTACTATCCAGTGTTCTGGGGGTCAGGTATTACATCCAGGGAAGACATTATTGTAGAGCAACAGGCAGAAAAAGAAGCGTACCTTGGTGTATGTGAAGATGTAAAAGTCGGTGTTTCATTGATTTTCTATTTACAGAATGTGTGTCAGTATAAAAATGAAAAAGATTTACATCCCATAAAGGGCTTGGCAGAAGATACCACAATGTCAGCACTTTCAATTTCAGGAAAGATACTTTTTCCCATTGATAAAACAAAGCAACAGATAGAATATACAAAGCGTGCTACAGAAAATAGAAATCAACTAATTGAAGCGGCAAGAAGAGGAGACGAAGATGCAATAGAGAGTCTTACTTTAGAAGATATGGATACTTATTCCATGATATCCAGACGTATCTTGCAGGAGGATGTGTTAAGCCTTGTAGATAATTATTTTATGCCGTATGGGGTGGAATGTGATAAATATTCTATTATGGGTGAAATTCTTAATGTAGAGTTGGTTCAAAATAAGGATAGCAAGGAAATGATATATATCCTTAAAGTAAACACCAATGATTTGATATTTGATATTTGTATTAATGCCAGTGATTTGTTGGGCGAGCCGGCAATTGGTAGGAGATTTAGAGGAACTATCTGGTTGCAGGGAAAAATTAATTATAAGCAATAGTTGGTCTTATATAAGTATAAGGCCAACTGTAAAATAAATAGGTTCTCTTAGTTAAATGGATATAACAGACCCCTCCTAAGGGTCAGTTGCAGGTTCGATTCCTGCAGGGAACATTTAAAAGGAGAAATTGTTCATAGAAATAAAAGCAACATTTTCTTTTTTTTTACGCAGAGAAAATATAACAGTTCAGGCAGGTATGCGCGTTTACTGCGCTGACTGTAAGAATGGGTATAACAGGAAGAGAATTGGGCAATTTCAAATGGGAAGTATGCCCAATTCTTTAACAGTTTAGCCTGTGACTAAGCTGTTAAAGAAAAACAGGGTGATTGCATGAATTATATTGTATTGGATTTAGAATGGAATCAATGTCCATATGGAAAAGAAAAAGAAAACAAAAATATACCCTTTGAAATTATTGAGATTGGTGCGGTGAAACTGAATGATAGAAGAGAGTGTATAGATAAATTTTCAAAGTTGATAAAACCTACAGTGTACAAGGAAATACATTACTATACTAAGAATATGTTATCTATTACTATGAAGGATTTGAAGAATGGAGTTTCATTCACAAAGGCAATGGGTGAATTTTTGGAATGGTGTGGAGATGACTATATTTTTTGTACATGGGGGGCATCAGATTTAATTGAATTGCAAAGAAATATGGAATATTATGGGATGTCTCCTCTGGCTGAGGGACCTTTTAAGTTTTATGACGTCCAGAAAGTGTATTCCATGCTTTTTGAGGAGGACAAGACGGTAAGAAGGTCATTAGAATATGCTGTGGATCGATTTGATATTTTGAAGGCGGCAGCATTTCACAGGGCTAAGGAAGATGCTACTTATACCGCAAGAGTAATGCAGTATATTCGATATGATGATATGGAGCATTATTATTCCATTGACACTTACCATAGACCTGCAAATAAGAAAAAAGAAGTGTACGCATTGTTTGACAATCATTCTAAGTATATTTCAAGGGAATTTTCCAGCAAAGAAGAAGCCATGGCTGACAGAGAAGTAATCAGTACCAGATGTTATGTGTGCGGAAAAAATGCAAGAAAAAAAATTCGTTGGTTTACCGGAAATGGAAAATTATATTTTTGCCAGGCATATTGTGAACACCATGGTTGGTTAAGAGGAAAAATACGAATGAAGAAAACAGACAACGGCAAGTTTTATGTGATTAAAACTCTAAGGCTGGTATCTGGTGAGGAGGCTTTGTTTGTGAAAGAAAAGCAGGAAGAAGTTAGAAAAAAAAGAAGAGAAAAAAGAAAGTCATAAAAAGGTTTGTGATATCAATCACAAACCTTTTTTGTAGATAAGTTGTATCTGTTCAGCAATTCTGAACAAATACATAATATTAAAAATTAAATTTATCATAATTCGAAGAATATTTTTTTCTTCTTGGTCTACGTTTTGAAGAGTTGGATGTTTTTCTTCTATTACCATTACCATTGTATTTTGAATTTTTTGATATATTATACTTTCTTAATATAAAGGTAATTATAATAACCAATAGGGAAATCAAAATAATTCCTATAAGAAGGAATAGTATTACATTGGTAAAGGAGGATTTTACCCTGGTTACAGAGCCATCTTTCGTGGATATGGATACCTGTTCACCTTCTTCAATACTGGAAGAATTTGTGGAAAATTCAAAAGCATTGTCAGAAGTAATCAAGTCTAATGTTGTATAACCTACAAAATGATCAGAAAAGGTATAATCCAGACTAGCCACAACATTCTTTTTCTCATCTGCCTTATCAAAATTTAAAGTAGGCGTTGCATCTGAAAAACTGGAATTTTTGGGAATAACAATACAACCAGTCTTATTTACCTGAATAATAGGTTTCGTATTTCCAAAGATGTTGCTTTCTGTATGAAAGAAATTGGCGTTATCAATTGAAAAATTCTTTTCATTTTCTGATATATTTATTTTTTGAAAATTTTGAAACCCATAATCAAAAAGTGTGGCGGTATCTTTCCAGTGCGATGGTTTGTCCTCTTTCATGACGACACAAATCAGCGTCATTCCGTTTCTCTCTGCAATAGAGACTAAAGTAGATCCAGCATCGGTGGTGTAGCCTGTTTTACCGCCGATGCATCCTTCATACTCATAAGCACCGCCTTCCATCATCTTGTGATGATTCCTCTTATCGTAGCGGATTTCTCCGTTTTTTGTAGGAGGAAAATCGTAAGTGGCTGTACAGATAAACTTTTTAAAATCGGGATTCTGAATGGCAGCTTTGGTAATGTAGGCCATATCGTAGGCGGATGTATAATGGTTTTCATCCTGTAATCCGTGGGGGTTGGCAAAATGGGTATCATTACAACCTAAGGACTTTGCCTTTTTATTCATCATGTCAGCAAACTTATCTGTAGTACCTGCCACATGCTCAGCAATGGCAATGGCGGTTTCATTCCCCGATAACAACATAAGTCCATAAAGACAAAATTCCATGGAGTACTGATCGCCTTCATTAATGCCACCTACGATACTGCTTCCAGCAGGAATACCAAAAACAGAATTATGAGAAAAGGTAACAGTATCATTTAAAGAAGCATTTTCTACTGCCAGAAATCCGGTCATTATTTTGGTGATACTTGCCGGGTATTCTTTTTGGTGAGCATTCTTTTCATAAAGGATAGTACCGGTAGAAGCCTCAATCAGGATAGCAGATTCGGCATAACAAACCGGGCCGTCCGGCCATGCATTGATATCATTGGATTCAATAGGTATCTGTGCACGAAGTAATGCCTCTTCAGAATAAATGTCTTCATTCGAAGTGCTGGTGGTGGTTGCTGATGTAGTCATACACGTATTTGAAGCGAGCAGACAAATACAAAGTAGGCAGGCAAAAAATTTATTCATTTTCATAAAATTGTTATCTCCTAATTATTGTTCAGAGCATGACTAATCAATTGCATTTAAAGCCTCTGTAAAAGTATTTACATCAATAACGCCAGTGGTGGGTGTTCGGTAAATTGGTGTATCGCTATTATATGCAGTAAAGTAAGTATAATTTTTCGTCATGCTAATTTGATGAAAGATGCCATTTTGGACAACTTCCATGTTTGTTCCATCTGATTTCATTCGCTTTAAACAAGGATTTTTTTCATCGCTTACCTGAAAAAAAATAGTGTCTCCATAAATGTTAAAGCTGTCTAATCTTTCTGTTGTTAATATAATTTCCTCTTGGGTTTCTAAATTGTATTTTTTTAGACAATAGTTGTTGGAAATATCCATATAATAAAGGCAGTTGTCTTCCATGGTGGGAAAATAGCAATCTCCCTCATACAAAGTATCCTTTTTTTTCGTAACATCGTCTAAAGTAGATACAAAATGATTGATTTTCACATTGGCATACAAAAGGGAACCATTGTAATAGCCAGTTGGCAGAACAGCCTCCTTAAGGATTTCAGTATCCTCTCTTCCATCAATTCCAACAGAGAAAAGATGAAGACCATAACTGTTAGAATAGTTTTGATAATAAATAGTATTATTTATTAAGTGAGCTAATCCTACAGGACCGTTATGTAATCTGACTTTATGTTTTCCTTTTTTATCCATGCGGTAAATTCCAACGAAATTGGCACTTGACATTCCGAAGGTTCCTTTTGAGGATGACGTTTCGCGAATAAAATAAATATAGTTATTATCTACATTAATTGAACTAACAGGACCGTCAGCCATTTTTTTGCAACTGCCATTATTGGCATTATAATAGTATAGACTGTTATTATCATACCCATTGGCAAAATATAGTATTTCATCATATTCACAAAACAATCCGTCGTTATTTAAATTTCCTGTCGTATTTCCGGTTACGGTATCAGCATTCATTTTTACTCGTCTGGATAATTGTATCAATACAATTGTGATGGAAATTATCAAGGCAAGAAAAAAAAGTAAAAATGCCAGCAACCGTACATTTTTCTTTTTATTATTCATAGTAGTTGCTCCCTCATATATAGTTTTTACACTTTCTATATTATTATAAAGGGTAGTGAAAGAGAATGCAAGAATGCTGTTAGAAAAGTTATAATTATCGTAACAGTTCAGCTTATGGCTAAACTGTTACTAATCATATGTAAACAGCAAGTTACTGTACAGACGCAAGCTTAACACTTGCTGTTAAGCTATGCGCCTAGAACGATATCGTCTTTGGATAAATATACTTGAAAAAAAGTTTTGGGTGCTGTATCCTATAAAAAAAGCTATGGTGGAAGTGACGCAAAAAAATATCTTATCATCAGCAGTTAATAGTAATCTGCTTTAAATAAAAAAACAAGGAGAAATTACCATGGATTTACTTGAAATCAGGAAAGAAATAGACAGGATAGATACCCAGATGGTGGAACTATTTGAAGAAAGAATGGAATTGTGCAGGAATGTGGCAAAATCCAAGATTGAATCGGGGAAAAAAGTGTTTGACCCGGACAGGGAGAAACAAAAAATAGAAAGTGTTGTTGCATTGACACATTATGAGCAAAATGCAGTGGGTGTCAGTGAACTTTTTGGGCAGATTATGACCATCAGTAGAAAACTTCAATACAGATTGATGGCAGAGCATGGTATCGTTGAAGAAAATCAGTTTGAAGAAATTCCAGAAATAAAAAAGGAGGCGAAGGTTGTTTTTCAGGGTATTGAAGGGTCTTACAGTTACGCGGCTATGAAGGAATTTTTTGGAGAAACGGTAGATTATATGAATGTAAAAACTTTTCGCAATGCCATGGAGGTTATTGATGAAGGGAAGGCAGAATATGCAGTAATACCAATTGAAAATTCTACGGCTGGAAGCATTGCGGAGGTATACGATTTGTTAATGCAGTTTGACAATCATATTGTGGGAGAGCAAATACTGAAAGTAAAGCACTGCCTGCTGGGAGTGAAGACAGGGACCAAGGATGAAATCAAAGAAGTGTATAGTCATCCACAATCCTTTGCACAATGTGACGGATACTTGAGAAAGTATGATTGGAAGAAGACAGTAATGGAGAATAATGCAGTAGCAGCAAAGACAATTGCTGATGAAAAGGACAGGTCTAAGGTAGCTATTGCAAGCAGGTATGCAGGAGAATTATATGGGCTGAATGTTATGGAGGAAGGTATCAATGATAATAAAATGAATTCAACCAGATTTATCGTTGTTGCCAAGGATAAGAAATATGTAAAGGATGCAAAAAAGGTAAGTATAGCATTTGAAATTCCTCACGAGAGCGGTTCACTGTATCGAACGTTATCTCATTTTATTTACAACGGAATTAATTTGTGTCATATAGAATCAAGACCAAACAATGAGAAAAACTGGGAGTACAGATTTTTCATTGATTTTGAAGGTAACTTACGGGATGAAGGGGTAAAGAATGCATTAAGTAGCTTACAACAGGAAACAAATAATTTAGTAATCTTAGGTAACTATTAAAAGAAGAAAGAGTGAGACCATGAATCCAATTAAGAAATTAATCTTATATCGTCATTTTGAAGAACAGGAAATATTAGAGATTATGTCAATGGCATTCCAAGAAGTGAGTGCAAAGCAACCATTATCAGAGGAAAGAGTGGAGCAACTTTATGTATGTGCCCATGAATTATCAGAGATGGCGGGAAGATTTGGGTACGAAGGCAATATTTGGCATTGTTATCTTACTCATTTACTTGCAAATAATGAAAATTCTTACAGTACTTCCTGTGAAATTGTAGGTGAGGTAGAAGGAAGTGTAAATGAAATAGCTTTACATGATTTTGAAATTTTCAAAACTCTGTTTGATATGAAACTGGAAGACTTGTGTGAAGCAATGCACAGTGAGAACTATCGATTTCTTATGGATTATAAGAATATAAATCAAAACAGCAAGATATTTAATAAAAGAATACGAGACAGAATTTGTGAACTTAGTGTGGCTTTGGCATCCACAACTTCAGTACAGGAATTTAAGCAAGTACTGACACAGTTTTATAAAGAATTTGGTGTGGGAAAACTAGGATTACATAAGGCATTTCGTATTGATCACAAAGATGGGGAAACTCAGATTATTCCTATTACAAATATTGCACATGTACGTTTGGATGATTTGGTGGGATATGAGATTGCAAAGCAAAAACTGGTGGAAAATACAGAGGCATTTGTAGAAGGCAGAAAGGCCAACAACTGCCTGTTATTTGGAGATGCAGGTACAGGAAAGTCCTCAAGCATCAAGGGAATATTAAATCAGTATTATGATAATGGTTTAAGGATTATAGAAGTTTACAAGCATCAATTTCAATATCTGAATGAAGTGATTGCTATGGTAAAGAATAGAAATTATAAGTTTATTATTTATATGGATGACTTATCTTTTGAGGAATTCGAAATCGAGTATAAATATCTGAAAGCTGTGATTGAAGGTGGATTGGAGAAGAAGCCCAATAATATTTTAATCTATGCTACTTCAAACAGGAGGCATTTAGTAAGAGAGAAATTCAGCGATAAAGAAGAAAAAGCAGATGATATACATTCAAATGACACAGTGCAGGAAAAACTGTCACTGGTGTATCGATTTGGTGTATCTATCTACTTTGGTAAGCCTGACAAGAAGGAATTTCAGAAAATTGTACTTAAATTGGCAGAGAGAAACAATATAAAGATGAAAGAAGAAGAACTGCTGTTAGAGGCAAACAAATGGGAATTGTCTCACGGTGGATTGTCGGGAAGGACTGCACAGCAGTTTATTGATTATTTGTTGGGAAAAAAGGAGAATTAGCATGCGTCTTAGAAATATAAAGGGAGCAGATGAGGCGATTGAGAGAAGTGAATTTGTAATAAAGAACCCGGAAGAACATAAAGAAAAATGGACAGAAGTATTTGGAAATAACAATCCAATTCATATGGAAATCGGAATGGGGAAAGGACAGTTTATTATGGAACTGGCAGAGCAGAATCCCCAGATAAACTATATTGGTGTGGAGCGGTATTCCAGTGTTTTATTAAGAGCTCTGCAGAAACGAGAGGGAAAGGAACTAACCAATCTGTTTTTTTTATGTCAAGATGCAAAAAAAATAGAGGATATGTTTGGAAGAGACGAGATATCAAAAATTTATTTAAATTTCTCAGACCCTTGGCCAAAAGACAGACATGCGAAAAGAAGATTGACATCCAAAGAATTTTTGAATAGATACAAAAAAATATTGGATAAATCAGGACAGATAGAATTTAAGACGGATAACAGACCGCTATTTGAGTTTTCACTAGAACAGGTAGAGGAAGCGGGATGGCTACTGGAAGAATACACCTTTGATCTACACCATAATGAGAAAATGTGTCAGGGGAATGTAATGACAGAGTACGAACAAAAGTTTTCAGCCATGGGAAACCCAATCTGTAAGATGATACTAAAACCAGGAAGCAAATAATATTTTAACAAGGGAAAGGAAATTTGGTGATGAAGGAAACAACCATATATTTGTCGAAAGAATTTGAAGAAAATTACACTTACACAGGTGATGATTTAGGATGCACGTATGCAAAAGAGAATAGTAGCTTTCGTGTGTATGCACCAACAGCCCAAAGGGTATCATTACTTTTATTCAAGGATGGACTTCATGGGGAGGCATACGAAATACTGGAAATGAAGCCATCGGAAAAGGGTACTTTTCAGATAACTGTTCCAGGAGATTTAGAGGGGGTATTTTATCTATATGAATCTGAAATTGATGGGGTAAAAAGACAGGCGGTAGATCCGTATGCCAAAGCAGTAGGAGCCAATGGATTACGGGGGATGATTGTAGATTTAAAGAAGACCAATCCGGAAGGATTTGTCATGGAAAAAAGACCCCAAAAACCAAGACCAACCGATTCTGTAATTTACGAAGTACATGTAAGGGATTTTTCTATTGATGACTCTTCCCAGATGAAACATAAGGGAAAGTTTCTGGCTTTTACAGAAGAAGGATTGGAAACTCCTAACCATGTAAAGGTGGGGCTGGAACATCTAAAGGAATTGGGTGTGACACATGTACACTTATTACCTTCTTTTGATTACGGTTCTGTGGATGAAACTAAGCTGGATACCGCCCAATATAATTGGGGATATGATCCTGTAAATTACAATGTGCCAGAAGGTTCTTATTCTACAAATCCATATGACGGAGCGGTGAGAATTAAAGAATTTAAGGAGATGGTACAGGCATTGCACAAAAATGGTATTTGTGTGGTTATGGATGTTGTATATAATCATGTATATGATGCAGAAAAATTTTGTTATCAGAAATTGGTTCCGGATTATTTTTTCCGAAAGAATGGAGAACAATTTGCAGATGCTTCCGCCTGTGGAAATGAAACAGCATCAAATCACTTAATGGTAAGAAAGTATATGATAGATTCTCTCTGCTATTGGGCAAAAGAATACCATGTGGATGGCTTCCGATTTGATTTAATGGCAATTCATGATATTACAACTATGAATGAAATTCGTAAGGCTCTGGATGAAATAGATAAAGATATTCTTATATATGGAGAAGGATGGGCAGCAGATGAATCTCCATTGCCAAAAGAGGAGAGAGCTTTGAAGGAATACACCTATCGTATGCCGGGAATAGCTGCATTTAGTGATGATGTAAGAGATGGCATCAGAGGATGTGTGTTTTTAGAGAAAGAAAAGGGATTTGTCAGTGGAGAACCTGATTTAGAAGACATTATAAAGTTTAGCGTTACAGGTGCGGTAGGGCATAGTTCCTTGTATGCAGCAAAAAAGAAAGAAAGAGTTCGAAAAGATATTCCAAACCAGGTACGGAAGGATTTGCCAAAAGCCTGGGCAGGCACCACAGAACAGTGTGTAAATTACAGTTCATGTCATGATAATTATACTTTGTGGGACAAGCTTTGTGTAAGCAATCCAGAGGCATCGAAAGAACAATTAAAGAGAATGAATAAACTGGCGGCAGCCATATATTTTACCTGTCAGGGAATATGTTTTCTTCAGGCGGGGGAAGATTTCCTTCGAACCAAAGAAGACAAAAATGAGCCCTATGGGTTTAAGGAAAACAGCTATAACAGCAGTGATGAGATTAATGGAATCCATTGGAATAAAAAAGAAGAAAATATGGATATGTTCCGGTATTATCAAGGGTTAATCTCATTTAGAAAGTCCGTGAAAGGACTGCATTTGATTACAAAAGAAGAGGTTGAAGAATCTATTACTTTCATAGAAAGTGAACTAGGAGTAGTAGCGTATACAATAAAAACCAAAGGGGAGTTATTGTTTGTCTGCTATAATGCCAACAAAAAACAGATAGAGATGGAACTGCCAGAAGGTGAATTTGAAGTTTATGTCAATGATAAACTGGCAGGGACAGAGATTTTACAGATCGTGCAGGATAAGATAGTAGTGGAGCCGATAAGTGCAGTGGTATTAAAAAAGTCATAACTGCATCTTAATTACAAACTTAGAAAGATAATGGTAAGGCGGTGATAGCCTGTGAAAATTAGTTATAAGAACATAATAGATATCATTGTTGGGACTATTTTATTTGTTGTTATAGGTTTCTGCTTTTTTTTGCAGATAACATCAGATGGTGGTTATTCTTTTGGTTCAAATGAATATTATTCAATGAACAGCTTTTGGAAATTAATAGACAAAGATGGTAGGATACAGGAAGTAAAGTTACCAATCCAGTATAATGCTGAAGATATGAATGAAGTAGTAATATTTCGAAAGCTGCCAAAGCAGATAGAATCGGGCAATTACATGATAGTCCGTGGTTCCAGGCAGGATTTTTGTGTTTGGATTGATGGACAGGTAAGAAAAAAGTACAGCGATTTATCCCAGAGAATGTTTGGAAGGACATCGGCCAGTATTTTTGTTTTAATCCCCTTATATGAGGAAGATGGAGGAAAGGAAATTAAGATAACCTTTATCAGTGAGTATGATGAGTACAGGGGTATGTTGAACAATATTGGTATAGGAACAAAGGTTGGGATATATACACAGATTATCCGAGAAAGCGGTTTGTATACACTTTTTGCATTTATTTTAATGCTGGGAGGGATTGCCTTCATAATTGTCTGGTGGATTTTTAAAGTATTTTTTCATAGGGGCAGCGGTTTTGGTTATCTGGGATTGTTTAACCTGTTGGTTACCTTGTGGGTGATTGCCCAGTCAAAGATGCGGCAGTTTTATGCCAGGGATACCATTAGTCTGGATTTTATGGCATATGTATTATTGTTTATGATTCCCATACCGTTATTTATGTATTTAAATTATATGCAGAAGAAACGATATGAGACCATATATATGCGACTGGTAACGGTGAATATTGTGTACGTTTTCCTAAGATTTATATTACAATTTTTCAGTATGTCGGATATTATGGAAGGTCTGGGATTTACAATTATTCTCTATGGCATTGCATCGATTATAGTGATAAGAAATCTGGTGTTGGATTGTAAAGAAGGTTATGGTGAAGAAATTAAAGAACTTATTTGGGGTGTGGCAAGTTTATTATCTTTTATGATTTTAGAACTGATACACTTTCAATGGAACAAAAGTGGTAATATAGGCCAGATGATATGTATAGGTATAGGTAATTTTACGTTACTTACAGGATTTCTTTCCATACGTCAGGTAGCAAATGCCGAGCGAAGACAGATCCAGGCAATCCAGGCCAATAAAGCAAAAAGCACCTTTTTAGCAAATATGTCCCATGAAATACGTACCCCAATGAATGCGGTGATGGGTATCAGTGAAATCTTATTGCAGGATAATAGTTTAAGTCCAAGTGTCAGAGAGCATGTTGAAGATATAAAGAGTGCAGGAAATAATTTATTATCGATTATAAATGACATCCTTGATTTCTCTAAAGTTGAATCGGGAAAAATGGAATTAGTGGAACATAACTATCAAATGTCTTCTGTAATCGATGACATTCAGAATATGATTCAATATAAAATAAAAGATAATCAGGTAAAACTGATCGTAAATGTAGACCCATCCTTGCCCAATGAATTATATGGTGATGAAGTAAGATTGCGTCAGATTATAATAAATCTATTGGGAAATGCTGTAAAATATACAAAAGAGGGGACCATTGGGTTAAAAATTTCCTGGCAGCGAGAACAGGAAACTGCCTGGATAAAGATTGATGTGGAAGATACAGGGATAGGTATCAGAAAAGAAGATTTAGAAAAGTTGTTTGAAAGTTTTCAAAGAGTGGATTTGAAAGCAAATTACAATATTGAAGGAACTGGATTAGGGCTTACCATATGTAAGCAGCTATGTTCTCTGATGGGAGGCGATATTGGAGTAAAAAGTAAATATGGTAAGGGGAGTACCTTTACCGTTGTGATACCTCAGGTGATTGTGGACGAACGGGCAATCTATGGGGATAAGAAACACAAAAAAAATTCATTCGAAGGAAAACAAAAACATGAGGTTCAATTTTATGCTCCAATGGCAAATGTGCTGGTTGTAGATGATAATGAGTTAAATCTAAAGGTAGTGCAGGGGTTGATGAAACCATATGGCGTGAAGATAGATACTGCGATATCGGGTGAAGAAGCGATTGAAAAAATAAGAAAAAATATGTACCATGTGGTTTTCTTAGATCATATGATGCCAAAAATGGATGGAATTGAAACTTTAAGCACGATAAAAAAACAAATGAAAAATTTTAGTACACCAGTAATTGCACTTACAGCTAATGCTATTACAGGAGTGAGAGAAATGTACATAGAAAAGGGGTTTCAAGACTATTTATCAAAGCCTGTAAATCCAGAAAAACTGTTGGAAAAACTGAAAATATATATACCGCCGGAATGTGTGGAGAGTGAGGTTACAAAGAAAGAAGGTCTAAAAGAAATAAGAAAAAGGTTTTCAGAAATTATAGAAGCTATGGATAACTATGATTCTGAAACCGTACAAAAGATTTTGAATGAACTAGGCCAAAAAAAATACCCGAAAGAAATTTTTGATGTCTTAGGCGAAATAAAGTTAAAAGTAGAGAGTTTTGAATTTGAAGAAGCAAAACAATTACTGGATAATTTAGCAGAAGAAATTGATAAATAAAAAACATGGAAATATGTGTTAAATATGGTATAATAGAAAAAAAGGTAACTATTCAGTACAGGTGTCAGCATTTACTGCTGGCACCGTAAGAAAATGTAAATTTTACAAAAATCGGGCAATTTTGCATGCGTAAGCATTGACC
>CACXGE010000015.1 GCA_902767135.1 uncultured Lachnospiraceae bacterium
TAGATGAAACGTATCTGCTCAGAAACACTGAATAGTTACGATGGAATACAAAAAATTTAAAGAGGTATGATTTATGAGTAAGGGAAGTAATTTATCTGTAAACGGATTTGCTTTTGAAACGGAAGAAGCCTATGAGCAGGCTCAAAATGAATTAACCGGCATCGATGTAGTTCGAAACCGTATCAACATGAGAAATCCCCAAAACGTTTTAGACGTATACAACAAATTGATTGATAAACGTTTGTGTAAAACACCTGTGGGCTATAGTTACCTGCATGACCTACAAAGATATCTAGAAAATAACAACCAGATTTCCAAAGAAGAAATTCGTCCAATTCCCATTGAGCCAATTCGACGAAAAGTTGTAAAACAAATTTCCGGTGTTACAGCCCCCCAAAAACAATCCGACGACGAGAGTTACCGAAGCAAATATCGTTCTTCTCTGTTTTTCAATTTGATTTTTTGCATTGGAATCATTTTGCTGCTTTATCTCTCTACCAC
Organism: uncultured Lachnospiraceae bacterium; assembly: GCA_902767135.1. GTDB lineage: Bacteria > Bacillota > Clostridia > Lachnospirales > Lachnospiraceae > RUG11237. The sequence goes on from CACXGE010000015.1 coordinate 502, forward strand.
AGGTGATAACATCAACATCATAAATTACGAAAATAAATTAATCGATCGCTACGAACAATGGGAACAGGAATTAACCCAACGAGAATCTGCCGTAGCAGAATACGAGAAGAAATATAATAGTACTCCCTAAGTAATTTTTACTGTAGGCAGATACCATAATTTCACCTATTTTTCACATTTTGAACCAAAAGTTTACACACTTGTGCTGTATAAATGTATCATATCTGTTCAGTACCTTTCAAATACGAAGCATAAATCCATGAAAAATTGTCTCGCAATAGGATTTATGCTTGTAAAACTCGGGATTTTCTTACGAAAACCCTCACGGAATTGCTTCTACTGAACACTGAAAAGATTCCAAAAAATCTATTTATAAATATTGATACAGGAGGGAACTTCTATGGAGAAACTAAAAATATTAGTTGTTGATGATGAAAGCCGTATGAGAAAACTTGTAAATGACTTTCTTTCCAAAAAAAATTTTGAAGTGTTGGAAGCTGCTGATGGAATTGAGGCCGTAGACATTTTTCTGGAACACAAAGATATTTCACTGATTATATTAGATGTTATGATGCCAAGAATGGATGGCTGGGATACCTGCAAGGAAATTCGTTCCTACTCAAAGGTTCCAATTATTATGTTGACTGCCAAATCGGACGAGCGTGACGAATTGCTAGGATTCGGACTTGGGGTGGATGAGTACATTTCCAAACCCTTTAGCCCCAAGATTTTAGTTGCCCGGGTAGAGGCCCTACTTAGAAGAAGTGGTTCCTTATCAGAAGATTCTGCCATTTCCATGGGGGGAATTGTCCTGGACAAAACCGCACATATTGTAACAGTCGACAACCAGGTAATCGAACTGAGCTTCAAGGAATTTGAATTACTTGCTTATTTCATGGAAAATAAAGGGATTGCACTTTCCCGTGAAAAAATTCTAAACAATGTATGGAATTATGATTATTTTGGAGACGCCCGAACCATAGATACCCATGTAAAAAAACTGAGGAGCAAGATGGGGCCAAAGGGAGATTATATCAAAACCATTTGGGGTATGGGTTATAAGTTTGATATCGTATAATATAGGGAAGGAAGTTGGAAACTTCCTTCCCTATATTATTTAAACTCCCCTTCTTTCAATAATCTTTCAATGATTCCAGCGATTCGTTCTGCTTCTTTTTTCATTTCCTGTTTTTGTTTAAAATTTTCCTGCCTTTGGGAAGGCAGACCCCTACTATTTTTATACTTTTCATATATCATTCTCTTTTGTTCTTTCTCTTTTTGCTCGTTTTCTTTCTCCCACTTTCTTAACCTTCCCGTTTCAGACTTTCTCTGTTGCATCTGCTCATAGTTCTTTCTTGTCTCTGCATTATCACCGTAAACTCTCCCGCCCAATGTCCAGGATGCGTTTCTCTGCATTTGTAACAACATCTGCTCTTTGTATATTTCCATGTAAGTAAAGTACTGATTTACAATCTCATAAGCCTGATTCACATAGATATACTCCCTAGAAGTATCTCCGCCTTCCAGATTCGTATCCGGATGATATTTTTTACACAAATTTCTGTAAGCACGTTTTGCATCTTCTCGACTACTGTTTTGATGAATGCCCAATATGGAAAACGCCCAGATTACCTGCTGCTGATACAAAAATCCACCCCACCTTCTTTTCAAATCAAATTTGATTTTACAGAATCACTTTTTTACAGGTTTTTTACTTTAAATTCTCTTTCCGCTTCTCTCCTCTGATCTTTTTTGGCAATATCCTGCCGCTTATCATATAATTTTTTCCCCTTAGCCAATCCAATCTGCACTTTTACCAGACTTCCTTTAAAGTATACTTTCAAAGGAACAATGGTATACCCTTGTGCTGCCAATTTTCCATTTAATTTATTGATTTCATTTTTGTGAAGCAGTAATTTCTTCACCCGAAGTGGATCCTTGTTGAAAATATTTCCCTTTTCATAGGGACTGATATGCATTCCATAAATATAAACTTCACCATTTTCAATTCTCACAAAGGATTCCTTTATACTGCATTTACCCATGCGTAAGGATTTTACCTCCGTTCCATGCAATGCCACACCTGCCTCATAGGTATCCTCTATAAAAAAATCATGATAAGCCTTTTTGTTATTGGCAATTAAAAAGTCATCTTTTTTCTTTGCTGCCATAATTTCCTCCTACTGTCTGTACCATTTTAAAATCTACCGTCTTCTGGACCAAATCTATTCCATCCACCAGGATCGTAACCTTTTGTCCTAGTTTATAATGTCGATTGGTCCTCTCGCCTATTAACTCGTAGGTACTTTCACTAAATTCATAATAATCATCGGTAAGACTGGTGATATGCACCAATCCTTCCACAGAATTTTCCAACTCCACATAAATTCCCCAGGCTGTAATACCAGAAATCACCCCCGGAAATTCCTGACCCACAAACTGTTCCATATATTCCGCTTTTTTCAACTTGAGGGTTTCCCTTTCTGCCTCTTCTGCCCTTCGTTCCAATTCACTGGATTGCTTTGCCACCTGTGGTAAAATTTCACTATAATGTTCTATTCTACCCTTTGTCATCCTTCCACGCAAGGTTTCTTTTATAATTCTGTGAATCTGCAAATCCGGATACCTTCGAATAGGAGAAGTAAAGTGACAATAATATTTTGTTGCCAAACCAAAATGTCCCTGACATTCCATCATATATTTTGCCTGTTTCATAGACCGAAGCGTCAATCTGGCAATCATATCTTCTTCCTCACTGCCCCTGATTTTTGTCAATAGTTTTTGTATTTCTTTGGGGTGTATCTCATCGCCACCTAAATGCATAGAATACCCAAAATTGTTTATAAAAATAGCAAGCTTTGTTATTTTGTCCGGATCCGGTTTTTCATGGCATCGATACACAAAGGGAATTTCCTGCCAGAAGAAATCCTGAGCCACAGTTTCATTTGCGGCCAGCATGAAATCCTCTATCAGCTTTGTTGCCACATTCCTCTCATAGGGCTTAATATCCACAGGCTTTCCCTGTTTATTTAGAATCACTTTGCTCTCCGGAAAATCAAAATCAATTCCACCACGGCTCTTTCTCTTTTCCCGTAATATTTTTGATAATTCTTCCATCAACTGAAACATAGGAATAAAATCTTGATATTTCTCACATTCCTTAGGATCTTTATCTTCCAAAATTTTCTTAACACTGGTATAACTCATACGCCTGTCTACGTTTATAACGGTCTCAGCTATCTTATGATCCACCACATTGCCTTTTTTATCAATCCACATAATACAAGACAAAGCAAGCCTGTCACAACCTGCATTCAGTGAACAAATCCCATTTGAGAGAATATGTGGAAGCATAGGGATGACTCTGTCCACCAAATATACACTGGTACCTCTTTTCAAAGCTTCTACATCCAATGCACTTCTCTCCTGTACATAATTGGTAACGTCTGCAATATGCACTCCTAACTTATATCTCTCCCCATCCATACTTAACGAAATGGCATCATCTAAATCCTTTGCGTCCTCCCCGTCAATGGTAACTGTAGGCAGGGAACGTAAGTCCATTCGCCCTTCCCTGTCCTGGTCACTTACTTCTTTTCCTACTCGTTCTGCCTGATTCAATACTTTCTCTGAAAACTCACAGGGCAGTTCAAATCCCTTTACTATAGATAGGATATCTGTACCCGGGTCATTGATGTGTCCCAGAATCTCTACAACCTTTCCTTCCGGGTTTCTTCTCTCACTGCCGTAATCTGTAATTTTCACCACAACTTTATGTCCATCCACTGCCCCTTTGCTATCACGCAGAGGAATAAAAATATCCTGACTAAACTTCAGGTTGTCCGGACAGACAAATCCAAAATTTTTGCTCTCCTCATAGGTTCCCACCACTTCTTCTATTCCTCTGGCAAGAATCTTTGTCACTTTCCCTTCTTTCCTTCGTCCAGCGGTCTCCGGTTTTGTCAGTATCACTTCCACTGTGTCCTTATGAAAAGCTCCGTTGCTGTCCGATTCCGAAATAAAAATGTCCTCTTTTTCCCCTTCCATTTCCACAAATCCAAACCCCTTGGGATGGGAAATAAATGTACCGGTAAATACCTTTTTTGTGGCTTTGGAATATTTCCCTCTTTTGGATATTTCAATTTTACCATCCTCAATCAGACTATCCAAAACATCTTTCAATTCCTGTCTCTGTTCTCTTGGAATCTGCAAAACAATTGCTATTTCCTTGATTTTCATGGGGACATAAAAGGAATCACAAATTAAATCATATATTACTTTTTTTCTTTTATCAAATGCCTGCTTATCCATACTTCTCCTCTCTTTTCAAATCTATACTTCAAATAAAATAAGCACTCTTACAAGAGTGCTTATCATACGTCATCACGTTCATTTATTGGATACTGCTGATGTTCAATACTGCTGCCAAAACAAAGAATAAAAGTGCCAAAACTTTTGTAAATTTAATAAGCGCACCTTCCATAGAACGACCTTTATTTTTTCCCCAGTATGAATCAGCTACACCACTGATTGCTCCCAATCCTGCTGATTTACCTTCCTGTAATAATACAATTGCTGTAATAGCAATACATACTAATATAAATAAAATTGTTAATATTGTTCTCATCATAATTACACCTCCTACAGTCAAACAGTTGTATTTTATCATAGTATTCTCATGATTTCAAGTACTAATTCAATACATTTTTTTACTTTCTAACGGACTTAACATAATACCATTTGGCAA
>CACXGE010000016.1 GCA_902767135.1 uncultured Lachnospiraceae bacterium
ACAGCAAAACAGTAAAATTGACACAAAAAAAGCAGGTTTTATGCGGCCTGCAAGGATTTTTTCTATTATTCAACTGTCAAACTCCCGCGCAGTAAATGCGCAGACTTGCCTGAACTGTTACGTAAATGTTCAACAAAATCTATGAAATACTGGATAATACAATGAAAATATGATATTTTGATAAGGTACATAGTTGGAAATAATAGAATAGAAATAATGGAACTAAACATAAAAGAATGGAATGAATACCAGTTATCAGAATTGTTTGATTTTGAAAAAGGTAAAAGACTTACAAAAGCTGAATGAACAAATATAATGGGTTATTTATCACAACTGTTATTAAAGCGGATAAGTATCGTTTTAGCTATGGTAGAAAATGGACGTTAGAAAAAATGAAGGAAAGTTTTATAAAATTGCCCAGCAAAAAAGATGGTACGCCAGATTTTGATTTTATGGAAAAGTATATCAAATCATTACCGTATGGTGATAGAATTTAATTTGTTACTGTACAGACACAAGCTTAACACTTACTGTTAAGCTATGTGCCTGTACAGTAACCTTTAATTTATTGGGCATCAAAACAATCAGAAAAATCCAATTGATAATGTAAATAGCCAAAAATATAATAATAGTAAGCAAAATTGAGGCGTTGTGAACTTTTTATATGCAGGTGACACATTAGAGTAGGAGACAGGTATGAGAGAAAGACAGATTAACAGGGAAGATATGCTGGAATTAACCCGTCGTATGACCGTGAAGAGAAATTGTTTTACAAGGATTGCAGGGGGATATATGGATGAAGAAGGTTATGTAGATGGTAGCTTTAACCGTAATTTTCTTGCACTAGAGAAAAAATTACAGGAAAAGAATATTGCTTTGGCAAAAACAGTTCCCTTTGCAGAAAGCAACAAAGAATTAGTTGGAATTCATTTTGACAAAGAGGAAATGACCTCAGAATGTTACCAGGCGTTTTCTGCCCTTAGAAAATGTCAGTTGAAAAACGATGCACTGCTTGAAAGTATATATGAAATGATTGGAGAAAAGTATCAGTCAAAAACCCCTTATGCTATTTATGTTTTTAGCGGCACTTATGATATTCCGGTGAAAGGAACGGATAAGGAAAGTCAGTGGGAGTCGGAGGAAGTGTATGAATTTGTCATCTGCGTCATCACAGATTTAGAAGAAGAGTATGAAACAGGAGCGGTAAGGATGGGATTTTTGTTTCCTGCTTTTGCTGACAGGAGTACCGATATAGAAGGAATGAATGTGTATGGAAGGACAAAGGAGGAACGGGAGTTTATAAAAGGATTGTTCCAACAGGGGGGCAGATCCTAATAGGAACCAGAAAGTAGGGTTACTGTACAGTAACGACGCAGGTCATCCATGAGGAAGTTTCAAGAAAAATACTTGCATAATCGCCAAACTATGTATATAATACTGATTTAGAAAAACAACGTGTGTTTCATATTTTAAATGCAGAGAGGAAAGCTACGGTATCTAAAACTTTCAGAGAGTCTGTGGATGGTGAAAACAGACAGGGGAGGGTACCTTCCACTTTCTTAGCAGCCGGCAAACCGGTGGGGAGCACCCCTTATCGTGCCAATGAGTGGCTACAGTAATTGTGGCAACATGGGTGGCAACACGGAGAAATTCGTCCCATATAGCGCTAGGAGTGTATCCTTTTTGCAGTGCTATGTGGGATTTTATTGTATCTACGTATCTACTTTTATTTTTCCAAAAGGTGGATACCCAAAAACAAGTTTTATATAAATTAGGAGAGAGAAAAAGATGTTAGATTTAAAATTTCTAAGAGAAAATCCAGATGTTGTAAAAGAGAATATTAAAAAGAAATTCCAGGATCACAAGTTACCAATGGTGGATGAGGTGATTGAGTTAGATGAGCAGGCTCGTAAGGCTCAGCAGGAAGCGGATGCTCTTCGTGCTAACCGTAAGGCTATTTCTAAACAGATTGGTGGGTTAATGGCTCAGGGAAAGAAGGATGAGGCTGAGGCTTTAAAGGAGCAGGTAAATAAAGATGCTGCCCGTCTGGAAGAATTAGAAGTTTTAGAAAAAGAATTAGGCGAAAAAGTAAAAAAGATTATGATGGTAATTCCAAATATCATCGATCCAAGTGTACCAATCGGTAAAGACGATAGCTGCAATGTGGAAATTGAAAAGTTTGGAGAACCAGTGGTTCCCGACTATGAGATTCCATACCATGCAGATATTATGGAAAAATTCAATGGTCTTGACTTAGACAGTGCCAGAAAAGTGGCAGGAAACGGCTTTTATTATCTCATGGGAGATATTGCAAGACTTCATTCTGCGATTATCTCCTATGCAAGAGATTTTATGATTAACAGAGGATTTACCTATTGTGTACCTCCGTTTATGATTCGAAGCGATGTGGTAACCGGTGTTATGAGCTTTGATGAAATGGATGCCATGATGTACAAAATCGAAGGAGAAGATTTGTATCTTATCGGAACCAGTGAGCATTCCATGATTGGTAAGTTCATTGACACGATTGTAAAGGAAGAAGAACTTCCATATACTTTGACAAGCTATTCCCCATGCTTCCGTAAGGAAAAGGGTGCCCACGGTATCGAAGAAAGAGGGGTTTACAGAATCCATCAGTTTGAAAAACAGGAAATGATTGTTGTTTGTAAGCCGGAAGAGAGTAAAATGTGGTTTGACAAATTATGGCAGAACACCGTTGATTTATTCCGTTCCTTAGACATTCCGGTAAGAACATTAGAGTGTTGTTCCGGTGATTTGGCAGACTTAAAGGTAAAATCCATCGATGTGGAAGCCTGGTCCCCAAGACAGAAGAAATACTTTGAAGTGGGAAGTTGTTCTAACTTAGGAGATGCCCAGGCAAGAAGACTGAAAATTCGTGTCAACGGAAAAGATGGAAAGTATTTTGCGCACACCTTGAACAACACAGTGGTAGCTCCACCTCGTATGTTAATCGCCTTCCTTGAGAATAATTTAAGAGAAGATGGAAGTGTAGCTATTCCAAAGGCATTGCAGCCATATATGGGCGGTATGACAGAAATCAAATAAGGGTAACAACAGTTTAGTATATATTCGTAACAGTTTGGCCTATGGCTGAACTGTTACAGATATTCACGCAGGTAAGAAAGACAGACAGAAAGGAGACAACAATGGAAAAGAAACCATTTGTAACATTAGAACAGGTAGAGGAAATCGTAAAGACATATCCAACTCCATTTCATATCTATGATGAGAAGGGGATTCGTGAGAATGCAAGAAAATTAAAGCAGGCATTTTCATGGAACAAAGGATTTAAAGAGTTTTTTGCTGTGAAGGCTACTCCAAACCCATATATTATGAATATACTAAAGGAAGAGGGCATTGGTGCAGATTGTTCTTCCCTTCCTGAATTATATCTGGCAAACAAGATTGGGTTAGACGGAAGTCAGATTATGTTTTCTTCCAATGTGACACCAAAGGAAGATTTTGAATATGCAGCCAAGTTAGGTGCAATCATTAACTTTGATGACTTAACTCATGTGGACTACTACAAGGAAATCGCTCCGTTCCAGGAGACTATGTGCTGCCGTTACAATCCAGGTGGAGATTTCGTATTGCAGAATACCATTATGGATACTCCCCAGGATGCTAAGTATGGAATGACAAAGGAACAGATGAAGGAAGCCTATAAAAAAATGAAGGAAAACGGAGTAAAGCACTTCGGTATTCATGCCTTCCTTGCCAGCAATACAGTTACCAATGAATACTATCCAAAGCTTGCAAAGATTTTATTTGAACTTGCTAAGGAGTTGCATGAAGAATTAGATGTACACATTGCTTTCGTCAACCTTTCCGGTGGCGTAGGTATCCCTTACCGTCCAGACCAGGAGCCAAACGATATTCTGGCAATTGGTGAAGGAGTAAGAAAAGCTTATGAGGAAGTATTGGTACCGGCAGGTATGGATGATGTGGCAATCTATACAGAGCTTGGAAGATTTATGTTAGGACCATACGGACACTTGGTTGCAAAGGCAATTCATGAAAAGCACATTCACAAGGAATATATTGGATTAGATGCCTGTGCAGCAAATCTGATGCGTCCAGCTATGTATGGTGCTTACCATCACATCACGGTTCTTGGAAAAGAAAACGCACCATGCGACCATGTATATGATGTGACAGGTGGTCTTTGCGAAAACAATGACAAATTTGCCATTGACAGAGAATTGCCAAAGATTGACATAGGTGACTACTTAGTATTACACGATACAGGAGCACATGGATTTGCCATGGGTTACAACTACAATGCAAAACTTCGTTCTGCAGAACTTTTATTAAAAGAAAATGGAGAGGTACAGCAGATTCGTCGGGCAGAAACCATGGAAGATTATTTTGCAACATTAGATTTGGACAAATTTCCGTTAAACTAAATTAGACCTATCAGGGAACAATTGACTTTGGTTCAATGGCCCAACCTGCTCATCAGTGGAGGAGAAAAATGATAAAAGGGACAGAAAAGAACTATTTTGAACTGCTAGAAAAGAAATACAGCAAATATGTGGTGATTGGGCAGAAAAGTTTTTTGGAAATGGAAAAGCATTGCAAAGGCTTATTCAAAATTAAGGATGTGACTCTGGAAAAAATAGATTTTTGTGCGAAATTGCTGTTGGATAATTTTATGGACTTATCAAAGGATGTAAGTTCTATAAAGATTTATTATGTGCCATTTCGAGAAAATACAGAAATTTATTATGATGATTACTGGAGTAGTTTTGAAGGTGAGTTTCCAGTCTATATTTTTGCTGACATAGAAAAAAACAGATGGTGTGCCTGTGGAAGTTTATTAGAAAGTTTTCTGCGAATCCAAAAGGGGATTTTGAAAGAAGATGTTGAAAACAAAACAAGAGAGTATTTTTTACATTTGCAGGAAATATATTTGTTTGAAAAATATATGAAAGCCGAACAAAAGAGAAAACAGGGGATATTTTATTTCTTTTATTTTAAAAAAAAATTAAAATATGATATAAAAAAAATTTTAGAAGTGTAAAGGAGAGTATATGAAAAAAGTAGGTGTATATTGTATTACGATTTTGTTTGTTGTGATTTTTTGTAAATATAACGTTTATGCATCATCAACAGATTATATAGACAGCATTGAACAAGAATTAGAAAATTCAGCAGTAGATGGACCTGAAATTGTTTTTGTGTTGGACGGAAATAGGGCAAAGACACTAACAAAAGGGAAAGATGGAACATATACAGGATATCAGTTAGTAAGAACTAGTGGAGCATGGGCTCCTACAATGTTTAGGTGTACCCTTTCACCAGGAGCAGGCGGTATAGACACACTGCATCATATTATTCTTTCTTGGTCAGGTGGAAATCAAGTTAATTTTATTCATGCAGATTCCTTGATGGTTCGTAAATCTAGCATAACTGGGACAAAAATATATTTTAATAAACCAATAAACAAACCAGGAGGAAGTAAGACATCTGGGAGCATAACAGTTGGTACGGTTACGATACCAAAGACTGTAAAGAGGGTATATGTCACAACAAAGAATTTGCAATGCTACTTTAATGATAGAGATTATTGGATTAGACTGAATGAAATAAAGGGATGGGCAGATACCAATTGGTAATAACTATTATAATAAAGAAAGGTATAGAAAGTGAATTGGGCACATTGGCTCATTTAAATATTGTACACAAACAGATACTTTTAAAAAACAGAATATGATGTTATAATAAATGGGTGTATACTTTGGTGTACACCCAAAAATTTTATGCAGGATTTGATTAGTGAGATAAAGAAGGAGAAGATGGTGTCCATGTTTGTAATAAAAAAAGACGGAACAAGAGAAGAATTTGATGTACAAAAGATCATTCGTGCTGTGAATAAGTCAGCTTCCAGAATCATGTATCAATTTGACAAGGAAGAAGAAAAATTCATCTGTGATTTTGCACTGGAGAGAGCAAAGAAATTAAACAAAGAGGAAATCACCATTGCAGAAATGCACAATATCGTGGAGGGTGCCTTGGAACAGGTAAACCCTAGTGTGGCAAAAAGCTATCGGGATTACCGCAATTACAAGCATGATTTTATCCATATGATGGATGATGTGTATACAAAAAGTCAGTCCATCCGCTACATCGGGGATAAAAGTAATGCCAATACAGACAGCGCTCTGGTGGCTACCAAGAGAAGCCTGATTTTCAATGAACTGAATAAGGAGTTATACCGCAAGTTTTTCATGAATCGAAATGAATTGCAGGCATGTAAAGATGGATACATCTATATCCATGACCAGTCAGCAAGACTTGATACCATGAATTGTTGTCTCTTTGACGTGGCAAATGTATTAAAAGGCGGCTTTGAAATGGGAAATGTGTGGTACAACGAACCAAAGTCTTTGGATACTGCCTTTGATGTTATGGGAGATATTATCTTAAGTACCGCAGCTCAGCAGTATGGAGGTTTTACTGTACCTGAGGCAGACAAGATTCTGGCACCATATGCTCAAAAAAGCTACGAAAAATATATTAAAGAATTTTTGTCCTATGGAGAGGAATCCTGGGAAGGTTATAAAGAAAAAGCAGAAAGCTATGCCTATGACAAGGTAAAGCGTGACTTTGAACAGGGATGGCAGGGAATTGAATATAAATTAAATACCGTTGGTTCCAGTAGAGGAGATTATCCGTTTGTGACCGTGACCATAGGACTGGGTACGGAACGTTTTGAAAAGCTGGCATCCATTTCCCTTTTGAGAGTACATATGGAAGGACAGGGAAAACCGGGAAATAAAAAGCCTGTGTTATTTCCTAAGATTGTATTTTTGTATGATGAAAATATCCACGGTGTTGGAAAAATTTCAGAGGATGTATTTGAGGCAGGTGTGGAATGTTCCTCTAAAACCATGTATCCGGACTGGCTGTCTTTGAGTGGGGAGGGTTACATTGCCAGAATGTATAAAAAATATGGTAAAGTCATCAGCCCTATGGGCTGCCGTGCCTTTTTAAGTCCCTGGTACGAAAGAGGAGGAATGCATCCGGCAGATGCAGAGGACAAACCGGTATTTACGGGAAGATTTAATATAGGCGCAGTGAGTCTGCACCTGCCAATGATTTTAGCAAAATCCCGTTCTGAAAGCAGGGACTTTTATGAAGTGTTAGATTATTATTTGGAAATGATTCGCGGGCTTCACATTCGTACTTATGATTATTTAGGTGAAATGAAAGCTTCCACCAATCCTTTGGGATACTGTGAAGGGGGATTCTATGGTGGCAACCTGCAGCCAGGGGAAAAGATTAAAAAGATATTAAAGCCAATGACAGCTTCCTTTGGTATCACTGCATTAAATGAATTGCAGCAGCTTTACAACGGAAAATCTATTGCAGAGGATGGAGAGTTTGCACTGGAAGTATTAGAGTATATTAACCGTAAGGTAGAAAAGTATAAGGAAGAGGATAGAAATCTTTATGCCATTTATGGAACTCCGGCAGAGAGTCTGTGTGGCTTGCAGGTAGAACAGTTCCGAAAAAAATACGGCATTATTGAAAATGTTTCTGACAGACCCTATGTGTCAAATTCCTTCCACTGTCATGTGTCGGAAGATTTAACACCTATTCAAAAGCAGGATTTGGAGGGAAGATTTTGGGAACTTTGCAATGGAGGCAAGATTCAATATGTCAGATATCCCATTTCTTATAATAAAGAAGCTATTCGCAGTCTGATTCGACGTGCCATGGAATTGGGATATTATGAAGGTGTGAATTTATCCCTGGCATATTGTGATGACTGTGGATATCAGGAGCTGGAGATGGACGTATGTCCAAAATGTGGTTCCAAAAATCTGACAAAAATTGACAGAATGAATGGTTATTTATCCTATAGCCGTGTACATGGGGATACCCGTTTAAATGATGCGAAAATGGCAGAGATTGCGGAACGGAAATCCATGTAATTTATGGAATAACAGGGGGTGATAACATGCGGTATGTTGGCATATTTTTAAAGTATTTTTTCAGAAATATCCTCAGACCCCTTTCTTTTGTGCCAGCGGTGGTTATGATGTATATTATTTTCCAGTTTTCGGCTTCACCAGCGTTGGAGTCCACAGGGGTAAGTTCGGGAGTGTGCATGAAAATAGTAAATCTGGCGGATGAAACTTTAGAACTTGGATATTCTTATGAACATAAGGCGTATCTGGCACAGAAAATTGAGTATCCGGTGCGTAAGCTGGCTCACTTTAGTGAATATGCCCTTTTGGCGGTATGTGTGGCTTTGCCATTTTATGTTTATGGACTTCGGGGAATTTGGTTAGTATTGTTAACCTGCTTCATCTGTGGTGGGTATGCCTGTACAGACGAATTTCATCAAAGCTTTGTGCCAGGAAGAAGTCCTCAGCTAAAGGATGTGTGTATTGACACGGCAGGTGCATTTTGTGGAGTGATTTTTACAAGAATCGTTGGCTTTATTGGAAGAAAGACTATTTTTCGCCCATTGTGTAATGAGCCAAAGAAAAAGAGAAGTAGAGAGTAAAAGAGAGGGAAGCAAAAATGAAGAGAAAGTTAGCAGGGGTCTTTCTGGGATTGTGTCTGGCAGTTCCCGGTCTTGTTCCGGTAGTATATGCATCCAGTGCCAATATCCAGGAACAACAAGATGAAGTGGATGGGATTAAGGACGAATTAAGTGGCGCCAATGAGAATCTGGATTACTTAGAAGGGGTCAAAGAGGTTCTTGAGGTGGAAAAGGATGCCTATGAGAATTCTGTTTCAGAGTTGATTCTGGAAATCGAACAGCTCAATGACCAGATAGAGCAAAAAGAGGCAGATATTGTGGAAACCCAGAAAATTCTCACATCGGTAAAAAAAGATGAGAAAAAACAGTATGCTTCCATGAAACAGAGAATTCAGTATATGTATGAAAATGGAGAAACCAATTTTGTACAGATTATGGTGGAGTCCAGCAGTATTGCTGATTTAATCAGCAATTTAGGTTATGTGGAGGATATTACAAAATATGATAGGGATATGCTAAATGTGTATTCCGATACTCGTCAAGAGGTGGAAACCCAAGAAAACATATTGAATACCCAGCAACAGGAGTTAGAGGCAAGCAAGCAGGAATCAGCCAGGCTCCAGGAGACAATGATGGAAAAACTTGCTGTGGCAAAAGATGGAATCACAGAATACAGTACCCAGATTGAGGATGCAGAAGCCAAAGCCCTGGCATACGAGGAAAAGCTTCGTCAGGAAGAAGAAACCCTAGAAGGAATGAAACGCAGAGAGGCAATGGAGCAGTTTTATGCTCTGGGAGCCGGCGGAGATTACAACACCTCAGGGATTCCCCTGGGGACAGCACCGGCAACGGTGTACTCGGCAGATGATTTGCAGTTGTTGGCGGCAATTATCGAGTGTGAAGCAGGAGGAGAAAGCTATACAGGAAAGGTAGCAGTGGGAAATGTAGTACTGGACCGGGTGGCAAGTCCCAAATATCCCAATAATATTGCAGATGTTATTTATCAGAAATCCCAGTTCACCCCGGTAGCATCGGGACGTTTTATCCTGGTGTTATCCAGAGGTGCCAATGCAGCCTGCACAGAGGCAGCGAAGAATGCCTTCGCAGGCGAAAGAGCAGTTCCCATGGGGACATTGTATTTTCACAGAGTCCGTGCAGGAGAATCGGGAAATATTATAGGAAACCATATTTTTTATTAAAATTCAGTATATAAAAAATGTGTAAAATCTTTTGTTTTCTATTGCAAAGAAAATAACATTGTGATAAAATTAACGAAGAACTGGTGTGGTAACATACCAAAATAAAATATAAGCATTTTACAAATATGGAGGTAAGAATAATGGCAAAGAAAGTAGTTATAGCAAGTGCATGTCGTACAGCAATCGGTACAATGGGTGGTTCTTTAAGTACAACACCTGCAGCTGAGTTGGGAGCTATCGTAATCAAAGAAGCTTTAAACAGAGCTGGAGTTTCTGGTGACCAGGTAGATCAGGTTTACATGGGATGCGTTATCCAGGCAGGACAGGGACAGAATGTTGCACGTCAGGCAAGTATTAAGGCTGGATTACCAATCGAAGTACCTGCAGTTACTATGAACGTAGTTTGTGGTTCTGGATTAAACTGTGTTAACCAGGCTGCTCACATGATTTTAGCTGGAGAAGCTGATGTTGTAGTAGCAGGTGGTATGGAAAATATGTCTATGGCTCCATATGCTTTAGATAAAGCTCGTTTTGGTTACAGAATGAACAATGCAGTAATGAAAGACTGTATGGTTAACGATGCATTATGGGATGCATTCAACGATTACCATATGATTAAGACAGCAGACAATATCTGTGAAGAGTGGGGAATCACAAGAGAAGAATTAGATGAGTTTGCATTAAAGAGCCAGCAGAAGGCAGAAGCAGCTCAGAAGAATGGAGCATTCGACAAAGAAATCGTTCCAGTAATGGTTAAGAAGAAAAAAGAAATGGTTGAATTTAAGGTAGATGAAGGTCCAAGATCAGGTTCTACGATTGAAGGACTTGCAAAACTTCGCGCAATCAACCCAGACGGATTTGTTACAGCTGGTAATGCTTCAGGAATCAATGACGGTGCAGCAGCAGTTGTTGTAATGAGCGAAGAAAAAGCAAAAGAATTAGGAATCAAGCCAATGGCAACATGGGTAGCTGGTGGACTTGCAGGATGCAGACCAGAAGTTATGGGTATCGGACCTGTTTACTCTACAAAGAAAGTAATGGAAAAGACTGGAATGAAGATTGAAGACTTCGATATCATCGAAGCAAACGAAGCTTTCGCAGCACAGTCTATCGCTGTAGGTAGAGATTTAGGAATCGATGTAGACAAGCAGTTAAATCCAAACGGTGGTGCTATCGCTCTTGGACATCCAGTTGGAGCTTCAGGATGCCGTATCTTAGTTACACTTCTTCATGAAATGGAAGCTAAGGATGCTAAGAAGGGTCTTGCTACCTTATGTATCGGTGGTGGAATGGGATGTTCTACAATCGTAGAGCGTGACTAATTACGAAATATACGAGTAATCACTCCACAAAGGTTGGGGTGGTTACATAATATGGAGGAAATAAAATGGAATTTATCACATATGAAGTAGAAGGCGCTGTTGGTGTAATCACCATCAATCGCCCAAAGGCTTTAAATGCTTTAAATAGTCAGGTATTAGATGAAATCAATGAAACCTTGGATAACGTTGATTTGGATACTATCAGATGTTTGATTTTAACAGGTGCTGGAGAGAAATCTTTTGTTGCTGGTGCAGATATCGGTGAGATGAGCACATTGACAAAGGCAGAAGGAGAAGCTTTCGGTAAGAAAGGAAACGATGTGTTCCGTAAATTAGAAACTTTTCCAATTCCAACCATTGCAGCAGTAAACGGATTTGCTTTAGGTGGCGGATGTGAAATCTCTATGAGCTGTGATATCCGTATCTGTTCAGAAAATGCAGTATTCGGACAGCCGGAAGTAGGTTTGGGAATCACACCAGGATTTGGTGGGACTCAGAGACTTGCAAGATTAGTTAGCCCAGGTATGGCAAAACAGTTAATCTATACAGCAAGAAACATCAAGGCAGAAGAAGCTTACAGAATTGGTTTGGTAAATGCAGTATATCCATTGGAAGAGTTAATGCCAGCAGCTCAGAAGATGGCAGCAGGTATTGCACTGCAGGCTCCAATTGCAGTAAGAGCAAGCAAGAAGGCAATCAACGATGGACTTCAGGTGGATATGGATCAGGCAATTGTTATCGAAGAAAAGCTGTTTGGAAGCTGTTTCGAAACAGA
Source organism: uncultured Lachnospiraceae bacterium (assembly GCA_902767135.1). Lineage (GTDB taxonomy): Bacteria > Bacillota > Clostridia > Lachnospirales > Lachnospiraceae > RUG11237. The sequence goes on from CACXGE010000016.1 coordinate 11,815, forward strand.
AGACCAGAAGGCAGGAATGGGTAACTTCTTGGAAAAGGATAAAGAAAAGAAGTTAAAGGTAGTTCCATTCCAGAATAAATAAGGTTTTAACATGAGAGAGGTGGTGTTGCACTACACTGCCTTTCTTGTGGTGAAATAGAATCACAGGATACAAATCATTAATTAAAGGAGGACACAAAAATGAAGGTTGGCGTAATTGGCGCAGGAACCATGGGTCAGGGAATTGCTAAGGCATTTGCTCAGGTTGACGGATATGAAGTTGCACTTTGCGATATTAAGCAGGAGTGGGCTGACGGTGGAAAGGACAAGATTGCAAAAGGTTATGCAAGACTTGTTGAAAAAGGAAAAATGACACAGGAAGCTGTAGATGCAATCCTTAACAGCATCAAAGCAGGATTAAAGGAAGACCTTTGTGCAGATTGTGATTTAATCGTGGAAGCTGCATTTGAAAATATGGAAGTTAAGAAGACAACATTTGGCGAATTAGACAAAATCTGTAAGCCAGAATGTATCTTTGCTTCTAACACATCAAGCCTTTCTATCACAGAAATTGGCAATGGTTTAACACGTCCTATGATTGGTATGCATTTCTTCAATCCAGCTGACAGAATGAAGTTGGTAGAAGTTATCGCTGGTGTAAATACTCCACAGGAAACTGTAGATAAAATCGTTAAGATTTCAGAAGAAATCGGAAAGACACCAGTACAGGTAAATGAAGCAGCAGGATTCGTAGTAAACCGTATCTTAATCCCAATGATTAACGAAGCTGCTTTCATCAAAATGGAAGGTGTTTCTGATATCGCAGGTATCGATGCAGCTATGAAGCTTGGAGCAAATCATCCAATGGGACCACTTGAATTAGGTGATTTCATCGGACTTGACATTTGTCTTGCAATTATGGATGTGCTTTACGCAGAAACAGGTGACAGCAAGTATCGTGCATGTCCATTACTTCGTAAGATGGTACGTGGTGGAAATCTTGGATGCAAGAGCGGTAAGGGATTCTATGTATACAATGCTGACCGCACAAAGACACCTGTAGATGCTCAGTAATCAGATAAATAATAAGGAGGAAAATCACAGATGGATTTCGCATTAAGTAAGAAACATGAAATGGCAAGAAGTCTTTTCAAAGAATTTGCCGAAAACGAAGCAAAACCTCTTGCTCAGGAAGTTGACGAAACAGAACAGTTTCCAGAAGAAACAGTAGCAAAAATGGCAAAGGCTGGATTCCTTGGTATTCCAATTCCAAAGGAATATGGCGGACAGGGATGTGACCCATTAACATATGCAATGTGTGTAGAAGAACTTTCAAAGGTTTGCGGTACCACAGGTGTTATCGTATCTGCACATACATCACTTTGCTGTGACCCAATTCAGACATATGGTACAGAAGAACAGAAGCAGAAGTACTTAGTACCGCTTGCAAAGGGTGAAAAGTTAGGAGCTTTCGGTTTAACAGAGCCAGGAGCTGGTACCGATGCACAGGGACAGCAGACAAAGGCTGTATTTGATGAAGCTACCAATGAATGGGTTCTCAACGGATCTAAGTGTTTCATCACAAACGGTAAATATGCAGATGTTTACATTGTAACCGCTGTTACAGGTAAGGTAGAAAAGCGCGGTAAAGTAATGAAAGAAATTTCTGCATTTATCGTAGAAAAGGGTACACCAGGATTTACTTTCGGAACAAAGGAAAAGAAGATGGGTATCCGTGGATCTGCAACTTACGAATTAATCTTCGAAGATTGTAGAATTCCAAAGGAAAACTTATTAGGACAGAAGGGTAAGGGCTTCAACATCGCTATGCACACATTGGATGGTGGACGTATCGGAATCGCAGCTCAGGCTCTTGGTTTAGCAGCAGGTGCTTTAGAGACAACCATCGAGTACGTTAAGGAAAGAAAGCAGTTCGGAAGAAGCATTGCTCAGTTCCAGAATACACAGTTCCAGTTAGCAGATATGGCTACAAAGGTAGAAGCTGCTCGTATGTTAGTATACAAAGCTGCTATGGCTAAGGCTACTCAGAAGGTATACAGTGTAGAAGCTGCTATGGCTAAATTATGTGCTGCAGAAGTTGCAATGGAAGTTACAACAAAGGCAGTTCAGTTACACGGTGGATATGGTTACATTAGAGAATACGATGTTGAACGTATGATGCGTGATGCTAAGATCACAGAAATCTATGAAGGAACTTCAGAAGTTCAGCGTATGGTTATTTCTGCTAATTTATTAAAATAATATAAGGAGGTACTTATTGTGAAAGTTGTAGTATGTGTAAAACAGGTACCTGATACAAAGGGTGGCGTTAAGTTCAACCCAGATGGTACATTGGATAGAGGTGCAATGCTTACAATCATGAACCCAGATGATAAGGCTGGATTGGAAGCTGCTCTTAGATTAAAAGATGAATACGGTGCTGAAGTTACTGTTGTAACAATGGGTCTTCCAAAGGCTGAAGAAGTGCTTCGTGAAGCAATCGCTATGGGCGCTGACAAGGGTGTTCTTGTAACAGATAGAGTTTTAGGTGGAGCTGATACATGGGCTACTTCTACAACCCTTGCCGGAGCAATCAGAAACTTAGAATATGATTTAATCATCACAGGTCGTCAGGCTATCGATGGTGATACAGCACAGGTTGGACCACAGATTTCTGAACATTTAGGAATTCCTGTAATTTCTTACGCTCAGGCAATCAAGGTGGACGGAGATTCTGTTATCGTGGAACGTCAGTACGAAGACAGACATCACGTATTAAAGGCAAAAATGCCTTGCTTAATCACAGCATTATCTGAATTAAATGAGCCTCGTTACATGACTCCAGGTGGAATCTTCGATGCTTATGATGCAGAAATCACAACCTTTGGCAGAGCTGACCTTAAGGATGTAGAAGATTGCAACCTTGGATTAAAGGGATCACCTACAAAGATTGCTAAGGCATCAGATAAGGTAAGAAAGGGAGCAGGAGAAAAGGTTACTCTTGATCCAACAGAAGCAGTAGAATACCTTATTGGTAAATTCAAAGAGAAGCACGTAATTTAATTATTAAAAGGAAAAGTGGTGAATAAGATGAATTTAGAAGAATATAAAGGAGTTTTCGTCTTTGCTCAGCAGGTAGATAATAAAATCAGCGGTGTCGCTTTAGAATTACTTGGTAAGGCAAAGGATCTTGCAAAAGATTTAGGACAGGAAGATGTTACAGCAGTTCTTTTAGGAAGCAATGTAGAGGGACTTTGTGACGAATTAGCTCAGTACGGAGCTACAAAGGTTATCCTTGTTGATGACAAAGAGTTAGAGACATACAGAACAGAACCATATGCACACGCATTATCTTCTGTTATCAATGAATTTAAGCCAGAAATCGTATTGGTTGGAGCTACAGCAATCGGTCGTGATTTAGGTCCATGTGTATCTGCAAGAGTTGCAACAGGATTGACAGCAGACTGTACTGTTCTTGAAATTGGTGATTTCCCAATCAACCCAATTCCAAATCAGGAACAGAAGCACAATCAGTTATTGATGACTCGTCCGGCTTTCGGTGGAAACACAATCGCTACCATCGCTTGTCCAGATAACCGTCCTCAGATGGCTACAGTACGTGCAGGTGTTATGCAGAAGATTAGCCCAATCGCTGGCGCTAAGGCTGAAATCATCAAATACAACCCAGGATTTACACCAAACAACAAATATGTGGAAATCATGGAAGTTGTTAAGGCTGTGACAGACTCTGTAGACATTATGGATGCTAAGGTATTGGTTTCCGGTGGACGTGGAGTTGGAAGCAAGGAAAACTTCAAGTTATTGGAAGACTTAGCAGAGGTATTTGGTGGAATGGTAGCTTGTTCCCGTGCCGTAACAGACGCAGGATGGTTGCCAGTAGACCGTCAGGTAGGACAGACAGGTAAGACGGTACGTCCAAACATCTACTTTGCAATTGGTATCTCAGGAGCAATCCAGCACGTTGCTGGTATGGAAGAATCTGACATCATTGTTGCAATCAACAAAGATGAAGATGCTCCAATCTTTGATGTAGCTGACTACGGATTAGTAGGAGACTTAAATAAGATTGTACCAGCTTTAACAGAAGCTTTAAAGGCTGAAATGGCTGCAAAATAAAAAAAATCTTGTAAATATTACAAAGGCGTTCCAGTGATGGAACGCCTTTCATTATATGCATTGTACTATTTTATTCCACTTTTTCATTAAGGTTTGATAGCTTATCTCGTACACTTGCGGAGATTGCCTTCACAACATCCGATTCCGCAGCCACCTGCTGGGTACAAGCTGCCAGATTGGAGAGACGGTCATTGATATCTGTGATGGCATGGGTCAGTTCTTCGGTGTGTTCCATTAACATTTCGATGGCTTTGACGATTTCTAAGCGGTTTGTATCGCTTTCGTTTGCCATGGTGCGACTGGAGTCCGACAAGGCTTTCATCTCATCTGCCACCACTGCAAAGCCTCGTCCTGCCTCACCACTTCTGGAGGCCTCTATGGCTGCGTTTAAAGATAACAGGTTTGTCTGGCAGGCAATTTTTTCTACATTGGCGTTGTTGTCTTCTAAGCTTTCCAGAAGATTTCTGATACATTCAAAGGACTCGTTTAACGTATTGCAAAAATCGGAAATTTTTACCATGGTGCCACTGATCTCTGTACTTTCCTGGGCATTCATACTGTTGCCCTTTAGCATTTCGTCAATAGAGTGGTTCAAGGTTTCAAAATCTTCCTCGATAAATCTGGTGATTTCTTCACTTTTTTCAATGATGTGCTGATTCTGGGCTTCTATTTTTTCAGAGAAAAGCTCTATTTCGTCCTTTATGTAATGCACACAGTTATCCGGTGTGTTGGTTTTATTATAGATGGCTGTGGCCATTTCACGGCAGTTATTATATCCACAGGCACCGCAGTTGATGCTCCGGCTGGCAGGTGTTGTCTTATTCATTTTTTTGAAGGTCATTTCAAGGTCTGTTGGCAGTGGAGACTGCAAAGTTATTTTACTGGATTTGTCTGTATAATCCCGCATAAAATCCTTGATATTTAATTTTCTGAATTTCGTATTCAGAAGTGCCAGTCGCTGCTTTGGTGACAAATGCTTGGAAAAGGGTGTCAGCGCAAATTTTTTTTTGCTGGAACCTTTGATTCGCTGTAAGGAATAGTAGGTATCTTCGGAGGAAGACTTTTCTTCTTCTACACCGGTACCGTAAATACAACCTTTGTCACAGTTGAGTATATCCACCATAAAGGGTTTGGCGGCATTTTGCTGCAGCCTTTTCTTGTAATCCTGAAGGAAATGGTAAGCGTGTTTTTCACCTTCCACCTGGCGGATAAATACATCTTCTCCACAGAACCAGTATACATTTTCCTTTAAACCTCCCGGCATAGGGTAGATAGAGCCTAAGCCGTATTCCATTTCGTCCTTGATAGGATTTCCATAGATGGAATGAGTCCGCACATATTTCATAAAATGTTCAAAGGTGAGATTGTAAGAAACATATCCGTGGGTGTTGGGATCATCAATCTCGGTCTTCTTTGCAATACATGGGCTGATAAAGGCAAGCTTATCAGAAATTTTCATATATTTTTTTGCATATATGGCAGCGCACATCAGTGGACTTTGTACCGGTATAAGATTGGGAATCAATTCCGGTGTATAATGTTCAATATAGTTTACAATGGCAGGGCAGGGCTGGGAAATACCTCCTTCAAAGTGATTGTTGGAGATATAATTGATATAGCCCCAAGTGGTGATATCCGCACCAAAGCTTACATTGATAAAATGTTGGACTCCCAGTTGCTTCAGGCCTCCAAGAACTCTTGCGTATTCGTCAGGATAATTTGCCAGGAATGCAGGTGCAATCAATACAGAAATAGCCTGCCCTCTGCTTAAATCTGTAAAAAATTGTTCTGTATCATCCTGAAAGCTTCTGGCATGATGCTCACAGGCATCAAAGCAAGCCCCACATTTTATACAGTTCTCTCCATGGACTTCAATTCTCTGGGCTTCAGCAGAAGTCTTCACGGAATAATTGGCGGTGAGAACTGGACAAACGGAAATACATCGGTTACAGCCCTGACACTTTTCATTGGTGTATATCAGGGATGTTTCATTTGAATTGGTCAATTATATCTTCCCCCTTGTTATTCAATATAGTATTATGAAATATTATGAAATCAGAAGCTAAATAAAATAGGTTTCATAATCTAAACAAAATTACCTTTTTTGACTCTCATATCGTAATCATATCATAACTATTCAGTACAGGTGTCAGCATTTACTGCTGATAAAGAAAATGTAGATTTTACAAAAATCGGGCAATTTTGCATTTGTCGGCATTGCCCCATTTACCTATTTGATCAGTAGCTCTGAACAGATACATTATATCTTAATTTCTGGCAAAGGACAATAAAAGTAAGGATAAAAAAGCATTCTGGTGATATGTCAAGAAGAAAATAAAAAAGATTTTGATATGTTTTCTTAAAAAAGGGTGCACTTAATAAACACTC
>CACXGE010000017.1 GCA_902767135.1 uncultured Lachnospiraceae bacterium
GAGTGTTTATTAAGTGCACCCTTTTTTAAGAAAACATATCAAAATCTTTTTTATTTTCTTCTTGACATATCACCAGAATGCTTTCTAAAGAAAATCAGAATTTCTTATTTTTCAATATCTTTTCCCTGTGCTCTTAATACATCTATTGAAAAATCTGAACATAACATATGAATTGCTCCATCTTCAAAATCCAACACTTCATAAGCTGCTCGCTGTAATTCCTTGCATCTATTTAATATTTCCAATCCAGAAATGTAACCATGCATAGATACATCAGACATTATCTCCACATCGCTGAACAGAAATTTGACTATGTCATCTTGATTAGTGTCAGACATTACTAATTCTACATAATATCTGTCTACCTGTTCATCATTGTCATACTTTCGAAACCATCTATATTCAATCACATCGTGAAAATGACACCATGGAGCATTAGCAAAATACTCAGAATATTTCTCAATACCATCTATCGAATTAAACATAGTTTTATCCATCGCATTACCCCTCCTAAGCTCATTTAACTGGAATTTTTACGAGCCACCGGCCCACTAATTCTCTGCTTAAACAATACCATATCTACCGGAGTCTCAGCAATGAAAAATAACACCTGCTATAGCTTTATGCGACTACATAGACAGTGTAAAGTTTAGCACATATCATTCCATCATTTTCCCAGATATCATCCAGAAGAAGACACTGGAACAATATTTCATTTATATCGGCAAGTCCCATGATTTTTCTATAGAGAGGATCGTCATCTTTTATTTCTATATTAACTGCTATATCAGCCCTGGCGGATTCGCATTCACAATACAGCCCCATAATATATGGATTCGACATTATAAAACCATAGGTCTCATTATCATTATATGTGTATCTGCATTTATCTTTTTCTTCCTGTGACAGGGAAAAGCAGCATCCCGCTTCTTCCAAAACACAGTCGCCTCATCAGTACGATACTCATTTAATCTTACATCCTATGGACACTGTGTCCATAACTTTTATTCTGTTGCTTTTTTTCCAAATAATTTACCGACAGCTCTTATATAATCTGCCAGGATAACTACCAATTTCTTTATCAGAAATATTCCACCGATAAGTCCTGCAACAATTGCATCTAGTGCAAATACTCCAATCTCTCCTGCAAGTCCTAAGCCTCTTGCAAATAACAGCATTCTCAGTTTTTGGAATCCGAATGGAAATCCATTTAATATCCAGAAGAGGAAATAATTGAATCCTTCTTCTGATCTACAGATGCTTTTGCCTTTTCAGAAGGAAGCAGCTCATCACGCTGTTGAAAATTTGAATCCACCATCATAATTCGCGCTGTCTCCATATCTGTATCTAATATTCGAAAAGGCATTGCATCCTTTCCTGCCAGCTTACTGGCTCTTGCTCTTCTGTGACCTGATACGATAAAATAACCACCCTCAGGATCCTTTATTGCCAGTCCTGGATGGAACAGACCATACACTTCAATTACGAATCCTAATTCACAATCATATTTTCCTTCAGCTCCCTTCTGTGATAATTCATTGCATAAAAAAAGCAGCTGATCTATCTCAAAATCAACTGCCTCTGCTACTCTTTTGTTATTTAATTATGCTTTATTCGTAAACTTCAAGTTTATTAACTAAGCTTTTCAAACAATTTAAGAACTTCTGATGTTTTTAGAACTTTTCCCATAGCAACTACTTTTTCGTTAACCACAATAGCAGGCATACTCATAACACCATAAGTCATAACTTTTTCCATGTCTGTGATATATTCTACTTCAACATCAAGACCAAGTTCTTCTACAGCTTTCTTCACATTTTCAAACTGTTCATGACAACTTTTGCACCCTGCTCCAAGAACCTTGATACAGCAGATTCCATTTACTTCTTCATCACAGCAAGTAACAGTCTCCTGATTTTTGCTACCACAGCAACATGAAGCCTCTTCCTTAACAGCTTCTACCTGTGAACCGCAACAACATCCTTTCTTTTCTTCCTCTTCCATTCTTTTTCCAAATCCAAACAATCCCATTTTCTTAATCTCCTTTTCTTATTTCATACATAGGCGTTTAACAAACGCCCCAACCCATTGATTTTACTGGGTTTTCTTATATATTTTATATAAATTTTCTCTCCACAAGTGGTATA
>CACXGE010000018.1 GCA_902767135.1 uncultured Lachnospiraceae bacterium
GATGGATACTGAAAAGAAGCTGAAAGCCGCTGTAAAGAAGGCTGTGGAAGTAAACTTGCAAAGGAAAGAGAAAGACAACATCACTGTGGTTGCGGTGAGAATGTGAGGAAGAAAGAAATGCAAACAATCAATACTTATGCTTTCGAAGAAATCCTTAGATAACCAAAAACTGTTCAGAAGGGATTACAGACGAAGAAGTTCGGCGTTTTCTGAAACATTGATTAACAAAAATTGGCGAAAGCCTGCGGCTTTATTGATCATCGTTGACCAGCGCCACGGCACCAGACATTTTTTTGCTTCTTATCATCTAGTAATTGCACAATGTGGTCTAAATAATGACCAGCTAAACAGGGGCCAGTAGTTAGAGGTTTCACTAGAGCAAACGGCAATGGTATTATTTAATTGTAGTTTTCTACAATAAATAATGGAACGGAGGCTCTTATGGGAATATTTGATTTTATATTTGGAAGGAAAGAAAAACCAGCAGAGACTACAATAAATAATAATAGTAAGGAAAAAGAAACAAATTATCGCGGCCATATTACAACAACAAAAGTTGAAATAACTCTGGATAATTATGAAGATATTTGCAAAAACTATATTGCTTTTGATACGGAAACAACAGGTTTATCGCCGGAATCGGATGTGATTATTGAAGTTGGCGCCGTGAAATTTATCGATGGCAAAGCTGCGGGATCTTACGGATCAATAGTAAATGAGGGACAACCTGTTCCAGATGCTGCATATCGAGTAAACCACATTTCAACGGCAATGGTCAGGAGCCAAGGGAAAGCACCTGAAGTGGCCTATAAAGAGTTGATTGATTTCTGGGGTGAAGTTCTGGACGGGCATATTTGTATTTGCGCACATAATGCCTCATTTGACATGGCCTTCTTAAAAAGCGCTTTAGAGCGCTATGGTTATAGTGGTAATCTCTCATATATAGATACATTAACACTATCGAGGAAAATGATTAAGGGTCTGCCAAATTATAAACAAGAAACAATAGCTGGCTTTTTTGAGATTGAGAATACGAGTACACACAGAGCAGTTTCTGATGCGGCAGCTTGCGGGGAAATACTTGCCAGATTGTTAGCAATAAAGAATGATGAAATTGAAAAAGAGAAGATTAAAGTAGCGAAAAGTAAACCAACAGAAGAAGAAAAAGAGATATTTGCCATTATTGCAGACTCGATGCGTAAGAATGGCTGCAGTACTCATAATTTACGTACATATCGAAACTCATCTAACTATGTAGACGTATTAGATGTTTATACTGTTTTGAAATATAAGCTTGGAAAGAAAAAATCATACATAGTATTGCCTGGAACTTATGCAGATGGTCTGGAGAAGGTTGAAGAGTGTACAAATACTGAAGGAAAGTCAAATGTACGTCTTTTGTTTGATGACCCGTTTGAACTTGCCGGATATGGTCAATTGTTCTCGAGGATATATTCTGAAATGAGAGAGTCCCAAGGAATATACATGAATCAATATGAAGCGGAGTTTCTTGCACAGGCAAATCTGACAGGTTTTACGGATAGTGAGCTGGAAGAATACCTTGAAAAAGCGAAGGAAAGACAGCTGCTTAGATCTCAGTTACGCGAAAAAGAGATTCAAAGAGAGTTAGAACAGGTGGCTGAAGCAAATGCAAAAAAAGAAGAGAAGGCAAGAATAAGGGAAGCAGAAAAAAAGAAGAAGGAGGTTGTGGCAGCTAGTATTATTGAACAGAGAGAGTTTGTAAAAAAGCTTTGTGATTGTCAGGATAACATAACCATAGAAGACGTTATAAGGATTTCCAAATTATCATCCGATATGGGCAAACGCGCAGTTCTTCAACTGGATGATGAAGGTGAAATAGTTAAAATCTATGAGAGTATATCTGAGGCTTCCAAAGCAATAGGTATTGCTCCTAAAACAATACGTGATGTCGCAAATGGAAAGTACAAACATGGCGGCGGATTTTGTTGGAGATATGCTGATCAGCTGGCGGATGAGTAAAACTTGTAGTGCGTCATAACAACAAACTATAAAGAGGGAATGTGTTCAAGTAAGGACATATTCCTTTTTTGATGCGCTAAACTCCTCAAAAATGCACGTTTTCCGAGAAAATCTTAGATATATATATTGGAACCGGATTAAGGAGATATCTTAGGTCGCATGTCAGACAGTTTTTGCTTCGGGCATGGAAGCAGCCAGAGGGACATACATGCTGGAAATAGGCGAGATCATAGACAACAAATA